>NZ_VOYM01000077.1:0-13521 GCF_013420285.1 Acinetobacter sp. YH01019 | reverse complement strand
TGGTTTTAGAAGAAGTTGTAATTTCTCCAAAAAGCTTGAAAACCATTTTAAAGCCTTCGACTTAACCTTCTTTTACATCAATAATGGCTTCATTTAATGTCAGCATACTTTTTAAAACACCACCAAAAAGTTTAATGGTGATGTGCCTTAATATATTCTGAAAAAAATGCTTTTATAAATCTCGTATTTTAGAAACATCCTAAAAGATGAGGATGTTTCTTTTTTTGTGTAAATACTTTATTGAATCCATCCCCGTTGTATCAATGGTTTCATTAGAAAAGTATGCATGTTCAATATGTAATGCATAATCTTATGTTGGTGTTTCCACCAAATAGGCAAGCCTGCCAAATTTATGAAGAGAGCAATAAAAAAAGCACCGAACATATCAATAGGAAAATGTACGCCCACATACACGCGAGACCATGCTACAAGCAATGCAACCCAAATCAGTATACGACCCAAATCGCGTTTTAATGAAAAATAGTATGAGAACGCAATACCACTAAAAATACTCATGTGATTACTGGGAAAAGAGCCTGTAGGATCATGTTGTATTAAAGTTTGACCTACATCAATTACAAAGGGGCGAGGTGTGTGCAATATTGCGGATAAAATCTCACTTATACACAGTGTCACTGCGGTAAAGAGCGCAGCTTTTACAATTGCTGTTTTTGTTTCAATCTGTCCAAACAACCATGCGAAAGCAAAGATAATTAAAAATATGTAAATCAGATCATGTGCGATAAATTGAGCGAAAGTCATCATTAGTGTTGATGCATGCTCGGGCACATTTAATAAATAGTAAAGGTCAAGATTGAGTTGTTCGATAGACATGTTGCTTAAGGGGGAATAAGACAGTTGGCTAATGTAATCCTCTCGTGGCTAAAGATATAGCAAGGACTTGTAAAAATTAACGAAATAAATAAGCGCTTTGTTGAAAAGCAAAAAAGCCATCAAAAGCGACTGCTTATTTGATGGCTTTTTGATGCTAGGGCATGAACACTCAATTATTTAAACTGTATGGTGCCGTTGGCATTTACAGTGATTTTAGACTCGCCACCCGCCATTTCCTGTTCTGGAATTGCATCAGCTGCTGCAGCTTTCATCATGGCCATACGTGGTACAGGCTGACCACCATAATTGCTGGTATTTAAATTGATATTCACCAAGTTATAGCCTGACTTATTCCACGCTTGTGACAATGTTTGCGCGCGTTGTTGGAAGTTTTTAGAGGCTTCAACCATGAGTTCATTTTCTACTTTTTTTCGCTGTGCATCTGACACGCTAAAGCTGATGGACTGAGTTTGGAAATTTTGCTGTAACTCACTGACTAACTGGCTAGCAGCTTTAAAGTCAGTACTTTCTAAACGAACTTCAGCACGACCACGCCATTCTTTAAGTTTACGGCTGTCATTGTCATAGATAGGATAAGTAGTTTGTGAACCTGTTTCAATTTTTACCGATGGGTATTTTCGAGCAGTATTAACGGCCTGACTCATCAGCTGATTAATTTGTGCAGCGAGCTCAGCGGGCTGTTTGTTTGACTTTTCTATATACAGCACGGCATGCATTTCATCATTTGAAACTTGGCGCGTTGCATCGGCTTGTAAATTCACAATGTTGTAATTCAATGCTTCTGCAGCCTGTGTAAGCGCTGGAAGGCTCAAACTAGAGGCTAATAAGGCAGACGATAAGATAATTTTACGCATTGTTATACCTGTTCTTCTTTAAAAATTGCTAATTTAGCGAATTTACCCATTTTAAGATGTGAATGTGATGGTTTAAAGGAATATATGTGGTTGGATTGTAATTATTTGAACATTTTTTAAAAAATCCTAATTTTAGTAAGTTATTTTAAATCAGATGGTTAAATTAGTATTTTATGAACGGTTACAATTAATCCGTATAAGATCTAATAAAACATAAAGCAAAGAGGTTTTCTTTGTTTTGTCACACTGTAAGATGATAATTCAGGCTATCAATCGGATTGATCTGTTTTTTCAGTGCTTGATGCTATGATTTGGTCATAAAAGTTATTTATTTTCCTGAAAAATTCTGTATCATCCGCCGTCTAGTTAGCCATTACATAAAGAGCTCTTAAAACTGACTAGAAAATCATAAAGCACCGAGTCAAAAGACCGAAAGTCCCCCGACTTATTTCTTTCAACCCATATCAGAGATGGTAATTCGATATGAGCGTTTCTTCAGTAAATTCTGCCACTAAGTCTACTAACGAATACTATTTAACTCGCCAAAGTCAAATGGAATCCAATGTTCGTAGCTATCCACGTAAACTTCCACTTGCGATAGCAAAAGCCTTAGGGTGCTGGGTTACCGATGTTGAAGGTACAGAGTACCTCGATTGTTTAGCTGGGGCAGGGACATTGGCATTAGGCCATAATCACCCTGCGGTCATTCAAAGTATCCAAGACACACTTGCAAGCGGTTTACCGTTGCATACTTTGGATTTAACAACGCCTTTAAAAGATGCTTTTACTGAAGCTTTACTTGAGCAACTCCCTGGGGGTAAAGCTGAATATTGTCTACAGTTTTGTGGCCCATCTGGTGCAGATGGTACAGAAGCAGCAATTAAATTAGCCAAAACCTATACAGGTCGTAGTTCTGTGATTAGCTTTTCCGGTGGCTATCACGGTATGACGCACGGTTCTTTAGCAATGACAGGTAACTTGTCTGCGAAGAATGCTGTGAATGGCTTGATGCCAGGTGTTCAATTTATGCCGTATCCGCATGAATACCGTTGCCCATTAGGCATTGGTGGTGAAGCGGGTGTTGATGCATTAACGTATTATTTCGAAAACTTCATTGAAGACGTAGAAAGCGGTGTAACTAAGCCAGCAGCTGTCATTTTGGAAGCGATCCAAGGTGAAGGCGGTGTGGTAACAGCACCTGTGAAGTGGTTGAAAAAAATCCGTGAAGTGACTGAAAAGCACAATATCGTGTTAATTCTTGACGAAGTTCAAGCGGGCTTTGCACGTTCAGGTAAAATGTTTGCCTTTGAACATGCGGGTATCGAACCTGATGTTGTTGTCATGTCTAAAGCGGTGGGTGGTAGCTTACCACTTGCAGTACTTGGTATTAAACGTAAATTTGATGCTTGGCAGCCTGCAGGTCATACGGGTACTTTCCGTGGTAACCAATTGGCTATGGGTACGGGTCTTGCAACGATCAAAACCATTAAAGAACAAAATCTTGCTAAAAACGCGCAGGAGCGTGGTGATTTCTTACAAGCTGAAATTAAAAAATTAGCGCAAGAATTCCCATGTATCGGTAACGTACGTGGCCGTGGTTTGATGATTGGTGTTGAAATCGTTGATGAACGTAAATCAGCGGATCACATGGGTTCATTACCAGGTGATGGTCAATTGGCAGCAGCAATCCAAGCAGCATGTTTCGATAACAAATTATTGTTAGAGAAAGGTGGTCGTAACGGTACAGTAATTCGTTTACTTTGCCCATTGATCATCAACCAAGCTGAATGTGAAGAAGTGATTGTTCGCTTCAAGAAAGCTCTTGCTGAAGCACTAGTTGCAACTCGAGGCGCGTAAGACATGGTAGATTTTGCAGAACATCGTAAAGCGTTATTCTGCAATGATGCACAATCTATTGCTGACTATCAGTCGGCAATGGATTCAGCTGTAAAAGCTGTATCTGCATGGTTGCAAAATGACAAAATGTACACAGGCGGTAGCATTAAAGAGCTTCGCTCTGCTATTGCATTTAATCCTTCTAAAGAAGGTTTAGGTGTACAAAAGTCTCTTGATCGCATGGTTGAGCTTTTCTTAAATAAAAGCTTAAAGGTGCATCATCCGCATTCTCTAGCGCATTTACACTGCCCAACGATGGTGACAAGTCAAATCGCGGAAGTGCTGATTAACGCAACAAACCAATCAATGGACTCATGGGATCAAAGCCCTGCAGGTTCATTGATGGAAGTTCAGTTAATTGACTGGCTTCGCCAAAAAGTGGGCTATGGTGCAGGTCAAGCAGGTGTATTCACCTCTGGCGGTACGCAGTCTAACTTAATGGGTGTTTTGCTTGCACGTGATGCGTGCATCGCGAAAAACTGGAAAGACGAAAACGGTAACCCGTGGTCTGTTCAGCGTGATGGCGTACCTGCGGAAGCAATGCGTAACGTAAAAGTGATCTGTTCTGAAAATGCACACTTCTCTGTGCAAAAGAACATGGCCATGATGGGTATGGGTTTCCAATCTGTTGTCACTGTTCCTGTAGATGCAAATGCACGCATGGACATGGATGCGCTTGAGAAAACCATGGCGCACCTTCAAGCTGAAGGTAAAATCGTAGCATGTGTAGTTGCAACTGCGGGTACAACCGATGCAGGTGCAATTGATCCATTGAAAGAAGTGCGTGCAATCACCAACAAATATGGCGCGTGGATGCATATCGACGCAGCATGGGGCGGTGCATTGATTCTTTCAAATGACTATCGTTCAATGTTAGACGGTATTGAACTGTCTGACTCGGTAACGCTTGATTTCCATAAGCATTACTTCCAAACGATTTCATGTGGCGCGTTCTTGCTTAAAGATGAAGCGAACTATCGTTTCATGCATTATGAAGCTGAGTACTTAAACTCGGCTTATGATGAAGAGCATGGTGTTCCGAACTTGGTGTCTAAGTCACTGCAAACAACTCGCCGTTTTGACGCGTTGAAATTGTGGATGACAGTTGAAGCGCTAGGTGAAGAGCTTTACGGTTCGATGATCGATCACGGTATAGGTTTAACACGTGATGTTGCAGCTTATATTGATGCAACTGATGGTCTAGAAATGTTGGTTGATCCACAATTCGCCTCAGTATTGTTCCGTGTAATTCCTGAAGGTTACCCAACAGAATTACTTGATACCTTAAACCAAAATGTTGCAGACGAATTGTTTGCACGTGGTGAAGCGAATATTGGTGTGACTAAAGTTGGTCAAGTTCAATCATTGAAGATGACCACTTTAAGCCCAGTTGCGACTTTAGATAACGTGAAGAATTTACTTGCACTTGTGCTTGCAGAAGCTGATCGAATTAAAGGCCCAATCGCTGATGGTACATATACACCTGCAATTGACTAATCATTTGCTTGTGTGAAAAAAGGCGCTCAATTGAGCGCCTTTTTTTATGCTTTTAAATAGCTTAGATTTATAAATAAAGTGCAACTTAATTGATGTTATAGCCGTAATTTTTCATTAATGCATACTTTTTGTTGCGTAGGCGTATTGTTACTTTGAAGGATCAAAGTAAGCAAAATTCTTGTGAGGCTAAAGGTGCATTCATGTCACCTTTGCCCCACGGAGACATCCAAGTCGCTAATCACGTTAGTCATTTAAGCTTACAAATTTAGGAATAAGACAATAAAGGTTTAAAAAGAAAATAAGGTTTGTAACTTACTTTCCTCGCTTCTTTTAGGATAGGGTTAGGATGATGTAAAACAATTAATTACTAATGTTATGCAGCAAACAATGGACTAAATCCTTTCTTTCGTAATATTTTCCGATACATACTCGAACTGCGATCAGCTGGGAAATGTGCTTCTATACTCAAATCTAATGGCAAATATTCAGGCTTTTGCGATTCGGATACTAAGCGATCTTCTTCAAATATTTTTAAGTTAAAGTCGTAAGCATCTTCTACAGGCAGATCCTTGTCATAATTTCGACAAATAGGTGCAAATAGACGGGTAGAGCGGGCGGTCATTGGTGAGGCCGCATTCATAATCACTTGTTTGGTATCGTTGGGAAAATGGATAGTCAGTGTTGCAGTAAAAGGCAGATGTATTTCGAAATGACGTAGCCATTGAAAACCTTCTTGACCTCTTTGATCTAAACCAATGGGGTAACGTCCAACACTACTCCAATAGTCCGCATTAAAACCTGTTACTGTCTCAATGGTTTTATAGTCGGGTACTTCAACATTTTCAGGATCGCCAAAGGTATCAGGGTGTACCCATGCAAAATGTGCAACATCAATGAAGCCTTCGAGTTGTCGACCTGCAAAACATTGAAAATCTATAGTAGGACAAACCAATTGTTGATATTCGGTATTCTCCCAATTCGGCATGACAGGAATATTTGGTTCATCATCTGTACTTGCGGTCAGGCAGCACCAAATTAAACCATAGCGTTCTAAAGCAGCATAAGTTTTAAGGTTAAACCTTGGGGAAATTTTATGTTCAGGATGGGCAGGAATGCGGTTGCAGTGACCTTTTTCACCAAAGCGCAGTCCATGATAACGACACACAACACCTTGACCATCATTCTTTCCTAAACTGAGAGGCACGCCACGATGCGGACAGGCATCTTTGGCAACAATGATTTCATCTCCCATTTTATAAATCACCAAAGGCATGTCTAAGAGCATTGTGCCATAAGGCTGTTCAGTAATATCTCGTGCAAGTGCAATCGGGTACCAATATTCAGCCAATAGATGCCAATCATATTCTTCAAATGTCATATGGACGGGTAAATCAGGATTAAAAGTAGAAATGGCTTTACTATTCATTTTTTGATCTGCATGGTGACTTAAATTTCAATATAGGTGAAGCTGCTGTTCAGATATATTTCAATTAATGCAATGCGCTGTACTTAAAAACTGAATAAGAAAATGAAGATTAGTATTATAAAAAGTAATAGATGACAGTGGGTGGGTTATGTTTTTTCAGACGATTCGGAAATACAAAATATGACAATGTAGTGAATTTTTACGAATTTCTTAGCAATATAAAAACCAATTAATACTTTGCTAAAATTTATTACATATTGAAAATAAAGGAAATTTATTTAAATCAAAGGCCAATCATCAATTATCATAAAAGCGTCATAAAGATGTAACCTAACTGTCATACTCTAAAATCAAAATGCGTATATCGAAAAAGTACAAGACTTTATTAGAAAGTGGCGTACTCCAATAAATGCATCAATAAAGAGAGATGAGAATGCGCTTCAATCATATCGCAATTGCGTTGGCACTTTCAGGGGCAGCTGTTGCAACAACTGCAAATGCAGCTCGTGACACGATCCAAATTGCTGGTTCTTCTACAGTTTTGCCTTACGCAAGTATTGTTGCAGAAGAGTTCGGTAATACATTCCCACAATTTAAAGCACCTGTTGTAGGTTCTGGTGGTACTTCTGGTGGTTTGAAACAATTCTGTAATGGCGTTGGTGATAACACTATCGATATTGCTAATGCATCTCGTAAAATTAAAGACACTGAACTTGCTGCTTGTAAAAAAGCAGGTGTAAACCAAGTTCTTGAGATTAAAGTAGGTTATGACGGTATTGTGTTTGCATCAAACGCTAAAAAAGCGGCATTCAAATTACGTCCACAACATGTATTTGCTGCTTTAGCCGCTGAATTACCATCAAACGGTAAAATGGTTGCAAACCCATATACACGTTGGAACCAAATTGATCCAACTCTTCCTAACGAAGCAATTACATTGGTCATTCCAGCGTCAAATCACGGTACGCGTGAAGTATTCCAAGAGAAAATGGTAGATGCTGGCTGTGAAACTTACCAAGCATTTGCGAAGCTAGATAAAGATGCACAGAAAAAGGCATGTTCTACATTCCGTAAAGATGGCCGTGTGATTGAAATTGCTGGTGACTACACTGAAACACTAGCACGTTTAAAAACATCTCCAAATGCAGTCGGTGTTTTTGGTTTAGGTTTCTATGATCAAAACCGTGACAAATTACGTGTAGCGACAGTAAACAACGTTGCGCCATCTGAGAAAACAATTCTGAATGGTTCTTACCCTGTATCACGTCCATTGTTCTTCTACGTGAAAGGTGAGCATCTTAAATCAATCAAAGGCTTGAAAGAATTTACAGAATTCTTTGTAAGCAAAAAAGTATCTGGTAAAGGTTCTAAGCTTGAAAAAGCAGGTCTGATTTCAATGTCTGACAAAGAACGTGCTGCGGTACTTGCAAACTTCAAAGCGGGTAAAGCTGTTAAATAAAAGTATGGAAATAGCCAATGGCAGGGTCGACCTGCCATTGGTTTTTTTGCAAAGAAACAGTTTTTTCAAAATGTGTAATTGAAGAAACAGTGGAGATTACATGAATCTGCTCCTCATTGGTGTGTTACTGGCGATTATTGCCATTGCCTATCAAGTTGGCTTAACCAAGAGCCGTAAACTTGCAGGTAAAGGGAATAACTCAGCGATGCTGCATTCTCGACCGGGTTACTATGGTGCATTGGTCGCGTTGTGGTGTGGTATCCCAGCATTTTTAATTCTGATTGTTTGGAATTTAGTTGAACCAAGTATTTTTCAACAAGTCATTTTAAATCATGTGCCTGAACAAATTCGCGCAACGCTAGATCCAGCGAGTACAAGCGTGATGGTTGAGCGTGTACAAGCATTGGCTTCAGGTTTTGGGGTGAGCGATACACCAGCTGCTTATGAACTTGCAGCAGCAGAACAGTTAAAGAAAATTGAGAACATTGGTTCATTTGCGAAATTAGCAGTTGTA
Organism: Acinetobacter sp. YH01019; assembly: GCF_013420285.1. NCBI lineage: Bacteria > Pseudomonadati > Pseudomonadota > Gammaproteobacteria > Moraxellales > Moraxellaceae > Acinetobacter > Acinetobacter sp. YH01019. The sequence goes on along the minus strand of NZ_VOYM01000077.1, from coordinate 5,020 downwards.
GTAAGTGCGGCATTGATTGGTTTAGTGATGGCTAAACGTCGCATTGCAGAAAAATATCGTGCACGAAACCAAGTTGAAAAAGTTTTAAATGTGGCATTGGCACTATGTTCAGGCGTGGCGATTTTGACCACTGTCGGCATCGTAATGTCGATGTTTAGTGAAGCAATGCGCTTCTTTAGTTTTGTTAATCCACTCGATTTCTTCTTTGGTACTGAATGGAACCCAGGTTTTAGTACTTCGGGAAGTGCAGAAGGCAGCTACGGCTTATTACCTTTATTGTGGGGTACGCTCATGGTGAGTGGTATCGCATTATTGGTAGCTGTTCCTGTTGGTCTAATGATTGCAATTTATCTTGCTGAATATGCAAAACCAAGTTTCCGTTCATGGGCAAAACCTGCAATTGAAATATTAGCAGGTATTCCAACCATTGTTTACGGTGTATTTGCTTTAATGGTTATTGGCCCATTTGCTAAAGATTTAGGCGCAATGATTGGGCTCGATATTAATGCTACAAGTGCCTTAACCGCTGGTTTTGTCATGGGCATTATGATTATTCCTTTTGTCTCTTCATTATCTGATGACATTATTACTCAAGTGCCACGAGCGCTACGTGATGGTTCACTCGGATTAGGTGCGACTAAATCTGAAACGATTCGCCAAGTGGTTATTCCAGCAGCATTGCCGGGTATTATCGGTGCGTTCTTGCTTGCAGCATCACGTGCAATTGGTGAAACCATGATTGTGGTACTAGCCGCTGGTAATAGTCCGCTGTTACATATCAATCCACTCGAAGCGGTTTCGACAGTCACAATTACTATTGTGAATCAATTAACAGGTGATACAGATTTTGCAAGTCCTCAGGCTTTGGTTGCCTTTGCATTGGGCTTAACGCTGTTTGTAATTACTTTAGGTCTGAATATTGTTGCGCTGTACATCGTGCGTAAATACCGTGAGCAATACGAATGAGTACGACTAATACATCAAATATGGATCAAACATTCGATCCACAGGCTGCTGCTGAGCAGCGTGAAAAACGTAAAAAAATCATCGAAAGCTCATTGGCAAAACGTCACCGTAAAGAAAAGACGTTTCGTATGTTTGGCTTCGGTGCGGTCATTACAGGTTTATTATTTGTTGCTTTGCTATTTGGCAGCATCTTGGCAAAAGGTTTACCTGCATTTTGGCAAAGTAGCATGACTGTACCGGTGTTTTTTGATCCAGCAATTATTCAAATCGGCCCTAAACCGGTTCAAAAAGAAGGTGAGTCACCTGCACAGTTTGAAGAGCGTTTTATCGCTTGGCAAACTGAAATGGGTATGGTGGATTGGGATGCACTCATTGTTAATGGTATTGTTAAAAAAGCCCCTGAAATTGCCAATCAAAGTGATGAGTTAAATAGCATTTACACCAGTTCTGAATCTTATCGCTTACGTGATATGGTGATGAAAGATCCATCACTGATTGGTAAAACGCAGGACTTTAAAATTTTAGCTGATGCGAATGTCGATGTATGGCTAGCGGGTAATATTGACCGTAGTTTGCCAGATGAACAGCAACAGCTCAGCCCTGAAGTACGTCAATTGGCTGATCAGTTAAAAGCCGATGGTGTTATTACCAATAGCTTCAATACAGAGATCTTTAAAAATCCAGACTCACGTAGTTCACCAGCAACTTCTGGCTTAGCAGGCGCATTTATGGGCTCGCTATTTATGATGCTGATAGTGATTGTGCTATCTATTCCAGTTGGTGTGGCATCTGCTATTTACCTTGAAGAATTTGCACCGAAAAATTGGATCACTGACATAATTGAAGTCAACATCAATAACCTTGCAGCAGTTCCATCGATCGTATTTGGTTTGTTGGGTGCAGCAATCTTTATTGGTTGGATGCATATGCCACTCTCTGCACCTGTTGTAGGTGGTTTGGTCTTGAGTTTAATGACACTACCAACCGTAATTATTACAACACGTGCATCTTTAAAAGCAGTTCCACCTTCGATTCGCCAAGCCGCTTTAGGCTTAGGAGCTTCACGCTTACAAACAGTTTTCCACCATGTATTACCGTTGGCACTGCCGGGTATTTTAACGGGCGGTATTATTGGTGTGGCACAAGCTTTAGGTGAAACAGCACCACTATTACTCATTGGTATGAGCGCCTTCGTTGCAAACGTACCTGCTACGCCACTTGATCAATCGACTGCTTTACCTGTTCAGATTTTCTTATGGCAGGGTAATGAATTGCGTAACTTCTTCGAAGGACGTACCGCAGCAGCGATTATTGTACTTCTGGCATTGATGATTGGCTTGAACAGTCTTGCCATTTGGTTACGTAAGAAATTTGAAGTACGCTGGTAATTGAGAGCATTATATGAATACAGTTATTACTCCAGAACAGAATTCCTTAGAACAGGATAAGTCCGTGAATCCAGAACAAACGCAATTTACCTCTGCTCAGGGCAGTCAAAAACAGCCATCGACTTCGTTTGTGTCTCAGTTCGATACACAGACAAGTCAAAAGAAAGATGCCAAATCTACTGATGTAAAAATTAGCACACAAGATGTTCATGTTTACTATGGCGAGACTGAAGCAATTAAAGGGATTGACCTAAATATTTATGCAAATGAAGTGATTGCATTTATTGGTCCATCTGGCTGTGGTAAATCAACATTCTTACGTACCTTAAACCGTATGAATGACACCATTGATAGCTGCCGTGTAACCGGTAAAGTGATGATGGATAATCAAGATATCTATGATCCAAATCTAGATGTGGTTTTACTGCGCGCGCAAGTTGGCATGGTATTCCAAAAACCAAACCCATTTCCAAAGTCAATCTTTGATAATGTCGCTTATGGTCCAAAACTTCATGGTTTGGCTCGTGATAAATACGACATGGAAGAAATAGTGGAAAATAGTCTGCGTAAAGCCGGACTTTGGGATGAAGTGAAAGATCGTTTAAATCAACCAGGTACAGGTCTTTCAGGTGGTCAGCAACAGCGTTTATGTATTGCTCGTACCATTGCAGTATCGCCTGAAGTGATTTTGATGGATGAACCATGTTCAGCACTGGATCCAATTGCAACAGCTAAAGTAGAAGAACTGATTTCTGAGCTTTCAAATCAGTACACTATTGCGATTGTGACCCACTCAATGCAACAAGCAGCGCGTGTATCTGATCGTACTGCTTACTTCCATCTTGGTGATTTAATTGAAGTAAATGCGACAGAAAAGGTATTTACTCAACCAGACCATCAACTTACAGAAGCGTATATCACGGGCCGTTTTGGTTAAATTTCTGAACGTATAAAGCGAATTTTAAAAAGAGCCAACTGGCTCTTTTTCTTTTTTAATGTACTAAATCTTATAACGAACTATGGAAATAATTGCTCATGTAACTGAGTTGACCAATTTAATGAGAATTATTTTTATATACACATTGAATTTTTGTGACGAAACCCACATCTTATAAAAGATAAATATGAATTAAATGAGTTTTAAATTTTATGCTATTTCATAATCCCAAATTACCTGCTGAAATTCGTGTCAGTCATTTGAATGCACGTATTAACGAACAACGAAAAAAAATTGCTCAAACGACTGCATCTAAATTAGAGCTTTTACAGCTTGCACAGCAACTTTCAAAAGAAGCGCGTCAGCGTAAGAAAAATAATGAAAAAATATATGTACTCGATTTTAAAGGTGATACCGCAGCGTCGGCTGTCGAAAGCCTTCGAGAAGAAATTACATTGATTTTGGCGACTGCAAAAGCAGGTCGTGACCGCGTGGTACTTCGTTTAGAAAGCCCAGGCGGTATGGTACATGGTTATGGTTTAGCTGCTGCACAATTGGTACGTTTACGTGATGCAGGTTTTAAACTAACGATTTGTGTAGATAAAGTCGCTGCAAGTGGTGGCTATATGATGGCATGTATTGGTTCTGAAATTGTCTCTGCACCATTTGCTGTTGTTGGTTCAATTGGTGTGGTTGCCCAAGTTCCAAACTTTAATCGTCTGTTAAAAGAAAAGCATATTGATTTTGAACTTTATACTGCGGGTCAATTCAAACGTACTGTGACCATGTTTGGTGAAAATACTGAAGAAGGTAAAGCAAAGTTTGAAGAAGAGTTACAGCAAACGCATAACTTGTTTAAGCACTTCGTTGAAAAATACCGCCCACAACTGAACGTAGAAAAAGTTGCTACAGGTGAACATTGGTATGGTCAAGACGCTCTAGATTTGAATTTAGTTGATCAACTGAAGACCTCTGATGAATATTTATTAAGTCTTTTACCGCAGCATGATGTTTATGTAATTGAAACGCGTAAAAAACCGACGCTAGGTGAAAAATTAGGCCTGCAGGCAGCTCAAATTGCTGACTCATTGGTTCCTGCTGTGATATCTAAAGTGATGGAATCGCTAACAAAAGCCAATGCGAACATGGTTCAATTAAAAGATCCAAAATTATGATTTTAAGTCTCGTCTAATCGAGCTGTTATATAGATATAAAAGGTCATTTTAGGATGGCCTTTTTTAGTGAAAAATTAAATAAAAAATAATTCTGATGAATAAATATATAGAATGGTTTGTCTGTTTAACACCAATTTGATAAGGTACTTAACTAATTATTTATTAGATGTTTATTACATAATAACACTGAGGGAAAAATGACAAAAATTGTCGTGATATCGAAGAAAGATCAAACGATTTTAAAAGAAACTCAGGCCAACAAAATACAAATATCTCAACCTTCAATTATTCAGTTAGATCTCAAGCCAATCGATATTCAATCGATCCATCGAGTAGGGGTAATCCTCCCATAAATAAGCGAAGTTAAAAGTAGAGGTTAAGCAGCCATTAGAGGTGGCTTTCCTTTGTTAGCTTGATGTGGTCTTTTATGGTTGTAATGCCACAACCAGTTTGTTGCATAATCTTGTACTTCATCCAAAGTATCAAATAAATGCTTGCTCAGCCAACTATAACGTATGGTCCGATTATAGCGTTCAATATACGCATTCTGCTGT
>NZ_VOYM01000076.1:0-14106 GCF_013420285.1 Acinetobacter sp. YH01019 | reverse complement strand
CATGAGAAAGCCCATATAAATGGGTAATGTACAAGTTGCTGTAGAAGCATGTTTAATTCGTCTGATCACAGATACTTTATAAAGTATTTTAATACTTTTTTGAATCCGTCAATGCGTAAGTCCTATACTCATAAATTCCAAAAAAGCTAGCTTGGTTTTAATGTGTATCTTGAATCAGCTTAAAACGAGGAATCACTTCACCTTCTATCTCAACTGTTTCAGTAAACATGCTTAATGGTCGCACCCACATTGAATAATCACCATATAAACACTGATAAACCACTAATTTTTCTTCTGTTTCACTATGTGTCGCCACATGAAACACCTGATATAGTTTGCCTTTATAGTGTTGATAAATACCGCGTTGTAATTCCATCGTTCAACTCTCAAATGCAGAATCCCAATCTTAACTGAAAAAGACCAATCACACTTTAAACCACTTGAAAATTCATGCTAAGCACCCATATATAAGCTTGAAATTAATCATGAATTTTTCAATACATTTGCAAAACCGATCAAATTTATAAAAACAAACTGTTTTATCTATTTATCGATTTAGCTTAGTATCTACTTATCGAATGAATTCTTACTCCTTTGGAGACGTTAGCAATGTTAGATCAAAATACTTCAGCTCAATTAAAAACACTACTTGAACGTTTGGAAGGCCCGATTGAATTAGTGGCAACTCTGGATGGCTCTGACAAATCAGCCAAAATCAAAGAACTGGTTGAGGAAATCGCTCAGCTTTCTGATTTAGTCACTGCCCGTTTTGATGGTACCAACAAACGTGCACCAAGCTTTGGTGTGGCAAAAGCCGGTGAACAGCCTCGTGTATTCTTCGCAGGTCTACCGATGGGCCATGAGTTTACGTCGCTGATTCTGGCATTGCTGCAAACTTCAGGCTATGCACCCAAAGTTTCTGCGGAAGTTCTGGAATCGATTAAAGGCTTAGGGATCAAATCTGACTTTGACGTATTCGTATCATTAAGCTGTCATAACTGTCCGGATGTGGTGCAGGCATTGAACCTGATTGCTATCTATAACCCGGGTACAACAGCAACCATGATTGATGGGGCTTTCTTCCAGGACGAAGTGGAAGAACGCAAAATCATGGCTGTACCCATGGTATTCCAAGACGGTGAGCACATTGGTCAAGGCCGTATGACTTTAGAAGAAATCATTGCCAAACTGGATACCAATGCGGCAGCCAAAGATGCGGAAAAACTCAATGCCAAAGATGCATTTGATGTGTTGGTGATTGGTGGTGGACCTGCTGGTAATACTGCAGCGATCTATGCAGCACGTAAAGGCATTAAAACTGGGATCGTGGCTGAACGCATGGGCGGTCAGGTGATGGATACCATGGACATCGAAAACTTTACCTCAATCCAGAAAACACAAGGCCCTAAGTTTGCTGCTGAAATGGAAGCACATGTACGTGAGTACGGTGTGGATATCATGAACTTGCAACGTGTATCGAACATTAAAGGTGCTGATGAAACTGCCAACGGTTTAGTTGAAGTGACTTTAGAAAACGGTGCAAAACTTGAATCTAAAACAGTGATTCTTTCTACCGGTGCACGCTGGAGAGAAATGAATGTTCCAGGTGAACAAGAATACCGTACTCGTGGGGTCGCTTACTGCCCACACTGTGATGGTCCATTGTTCAAAGGTAAACGTGTTGCCGTGATTGGCGGTGGTAACTCGGGCGTAGAAGCTGCAATTGACCTTGCTGGTATTGTTGAGCATGTGACTTTGGTTGAGTTTGATACCAAACTTCGTGCTGACCAAGTGCTTCAAGACAAATTAAATAGCTTGCCAAACACCACTGTGATCATGAATGCACTATCAACAGAAGTGGTGGGTGATGGTTCACAAGTCACTGCTTTGAAATACAAAGACCGTGCAACTGATGAAATCAAAACTGTTGAATTGGCTGGGATCTTCGTACAAATCGGTTTGTTACCAAACACTGACTTCTTAAAAGAAACAGCAGTAGAACTTTCAAACCGCGGAGAGATTGTAATTAACGATCGCAACGAAACCAATGTGAAAGGTGTATTTGCTGCGGGTGACTGTACAACAGTACCTTACAAACAAATCATCATTGCGACAGGTGAAGGCGCGAAAGCATCACTTTCAGCATTCGATTACATTATTCGTTCAGGACAATAAGTTGATTTGAATAATAAAAAAGCCAGTCTTCGGACTGGTTTTTTTTATGACTGAAAATTCATCTATTGTTTCATTTATTAATTAAATGAAAATCATAAACTTATCAATATAGCTCTTTTCGCTTACACAATAATGAGCAAATCAAACCGTTTAAAACTTGTACAGATCACTCTTTACACATTATGATAAAAAAATCATCACGGATCGATGATTGACAATAACAACAAGAATGTTGGTCAAATTAGACTGAATGGAGAAAGGCAATGCACTATCAATATCACTGTGCTTGTTGCAACAAGGTATTAGCTTCAAGCGACAAAGAATGTTCTGAATGTGGCTCACATAATATTCGTAGCCCTTATGGCTTTTGGATATTCTGTATTTTGAGCTGTCTCGCTGTGGCCATACTATTTAAAAGTGTACAAGTCTATTTACAACAGCATGATGCCGAAGCACCGACAACGCAGCTGAATATTTTTGAAGTGCTACAACATGACGACAAAGTAAATCGTTAATGAATTTATGTTTAAAACTTTAAATAATTAAATTTAGATATTTCATCTACAAAACAAAAAAGCCTGACATTTAGTAGGCTTTTTTTATATATACATCTACCAATCCCCTTTACCAATGACTTAGATATGATGAATGCTTATCTTTATCTCTAAAATTATTTAAAATAGTCAAATCGTCATGAGGTTTTAAATATGGTTCAGTTGATTAAAAAAGGTGGTTTACGTGAACGTGCTAATCGTAGCCGCTCATACAAGGGTTCAGAGAATACTGAAACCACATTAAAGCCTAATCGCTACCGTGATCAAAATGGGACAAATGAATCTACTCAACTACAATCATGTGAACAACCATTAGCAACAAAACCCGATTTGGCACAAAAGTAATTCTTCAATTCGTTAATTTCATCGAAAATAGCGAATTGAAAATAAAAAAGCCAAGCGAGTTCACTTGGCTTAAAAACGTTTAATTCTAAAAAAACCACTCTATTTGCTTAATGACCAAACATGCTCATTGCGTCATACCACAACCAAATAGCAAAAACTAAAAATAAAGCACCTGAGATAACATCGATATAGCTACCTGAACGTTGGTAGAGTGCTTTGATTTTAGGCAAAGACATAATCATCATAAACAAACTAAACACCAAAAATGTTTGAATGGGAATAATGACAGCCAATTGCGCTTTTAAATTACCAGCCGCTGATGAACTAAGTGCCAGTGAAAAAACACTACTAAAATAAATTAAAGTTTTCGGATTGGCTAGATTGGTAAACAATCCCAATAAAAAGTAGTTTTCTTTTTTTTGCTGATTTAATCCCTGACCATCATCCAAATTGGCTTCTTTATTAAGACTTTTTAGGCCGCCACTGAGCATTGCCCAACCCATTTTAGCCAAGAAAAAACCACCCACAAGCATTAAAACTTGCTGAATCCATGGAAATTGTTCAATCAGTACAGTAAAGCCTAATAAGGTCAATACCACCCAAACAACAATACCAACAGAAATACCTGCAATAATTTTTAAGGTATTTGCACGTGTGGTCGATGCAGCACTTTTAGCAATTAATAGAACATCAGGACCAGGACTCAACTGCGCAACAAAGTGTAATGCGCAGATGGTAAGTAACATAGACATGAAAATATGACTGAGGAATTGAAAACTTGAATAGTATATCGTCTGTTCAAAAAAAGTGTCGGAAATGTCTTGTGATGTTTTCTAAAGCTAAATAGCGCGCATAAAAAAGCCGAATCAAAGTTCGGCTTTTTATTTAACTGAGTTCGTTATTTTTTATTCACATCTTTTAGTTCAATCTGTTTCGCATCAGATGTTACTTCACGTGCTTCACCATCAATCACTGAAGAATCACGGCCAGATTGTTGATTTTGCATATCCTGCATTTGACGCATCATGTCTGCAAATGGGTTTTGACCTTGAGCTCCACCCATACCTCCCATATCGCCCATCATGCCACCCATCATTTTTTCCATCATCGCTTGCTGGCGTTTCATCATTGTTTTCATCATGAAAGCTTTCATTGCATTTTGTACAGGTGGAATAAGGATTAACAGCGCCATAATATCTGAGATTAAACCAGGCAATAACAGCAAGAAACCTGCAAAAATTTTAGGTAAATTGCCCGTTAATGCTGGATCAGCACCCATTTGACCTGCTTGCATCTGCTGCATTTGTGGCATCAGACCGGATGAATATTTACGAATAATATTCATACCGATAAAGAAGGCAGCCACGAACCAGAAAAAGACATACCACATACTGCCGACGAGGTCGCCCACACCGATCCAAACAAACACTTCCAGGATCAAGCCTGCTAAAATCAGAAGAAATAATTTCATGAAAATTAAACAAATCTCAGTAAATTAATTTAAGGTGTTGCAATCAACTGCTCAATCACTATCAAGCTTTTTTGACACGCTTATGTAACAATATGGGCATTATTTTATTTTTAAAGGGCGAAAAGGGCAAACATGTCATTAATTATCGGTATTGACCCAGGGTCGCGCTTAACTGGTTATGGAATCATCGAACAAGATGGCTCAAAACTGCGTTTTGTTGATGCTGGCACAATTCGTACCGAAACCACTGAAATGCCCGAACGCCTCAAGCGAATCTTTGCTGGTATTGATCGCATTGTAAAATTTCACGGCCCAACGCAAGCTGCTGTTGAGCAAGTGTTTATGGCACAAAACCCAGACTCTGCATTAAAACTGGGTCAAGCACGTGGCGCAGCCATTGCGGCATTAACCAATTTAGATTTACAAGTGGCAGAATATACTGCTCGTCAAATTAAACAATCTGTTGTCGGTTATGGTGCTGCCGATAAAGAACAAGTGCAAATGATGGTGATGCGCCTACTCGACCTCAGTATCAAACCGCAACAAGATGCCGCCGATGCTTTAGCAGCAGCCATTTGCCATGCACACGCATCAGGTAGTATGAGTAAAATGGCTGTATTAAATGCGCTTGGCGGTATGGCGCGTGGACGTAGTCGAGTAAGTAGCCGTCGTCGTTAATACACATATAGGTAAACGTGTATCTAATAGACTATAAGATAATTTAAAAAAACTATCTTATTAACGAATCATTTTAAAGTCTGAATAATCCAATTCATGCATTGGGATGACGTGCTGATCAATTTTAGTGACATTGGCACGTAATGGTCCGACCAAACTATGTTTAATTATTTTGTGAATAGCCTCTTCAGTACCAATCACCAGCGCTTCAACTTCCCCTGTCGTTAAATTTTTTACATAGCCATTTAGCTCAAGCTTAATAGCCTGCTGTTCAAACCAACGGCGATAACCTACACCTTGCACTTTACCTTGAATCAACAATTTAACCGCATGCATTTTAATCTGTGTCCTTTGAGTAGTTGACTACATGATAAACGGCTTGTGCCATATCATGCGCTTGTAGACCACGCATACCCGACTGGGCCAAGTAATCACCAGCTAAAGCATGCAGCGTTACGATTTCATGCAGATGAATTTGATCATGAAATTGTGCTTTTAAACTCGCGACCATACCTGCAAGCACGTCTCCCATCCCCCCCGTTCCCATACCCGCATTGCCTACAGTACAAATCCAAAGCTGATCTTCAAGAATTAAACTCCCTGCACCTTTTAATACCCACTGCCCGCGGTATTTTTCTTGTAATTGCAGAATTGCATGAATACGATCTGCTTCGACTTCAGCCGTGGAAATCCCCAATAATTTGGCAGCTTCACCCGGATGCGGTGTTGCATAAGTCTGCCCCTTTAAAGGTTCCGGCGCTTCGGCTAAAAACCACAAGGCATCAGCATCCAATGCCACTTCTAATTGCGATTGTTGTATCATGGCAAACCATGCTTGAAACTGTTGTTTCGCCCAAGCATCACGCCCCAACCCCATACCAAAACTAATTGCATCAACATGCTCAATCAATTCTTTAATGTCTGCCGCATTCAACACATTAATATCCCGAAGCATAATATTTGGCGCACGCGATAAAATTGCCGTGTGATGACGTGCATCACAAACTACGGTCACTTTCCCTGCACCGGCATGAAAAGCTGCCTCGGCGGCCATAATGACCGCACCACCCATTTGTGCATGACCACCGACCACCAAGACATGACCATAACTGCCTTTATGACCAAAGGCTTGACGCTCTGGCAATTGCACCTGTTGTGGTGATAAATAAGCGAGTGGCGTGAGTGCAGCATCTGTCGGAATACAGTCCATAACACTGATTTTTCCCGCATATTCTTTGCCTTGGCCTGTAAAGAGTCCCGCTTTTAAGCCCAAGGCAGTAAAAGTGTAATCCGCTTGAAAGGCTACAGGCAAAGGCTGACCTGAATTGGATTGCAAGCCACTCGGAATATCAATCGCAACTTTTAAGCCTGTATATGCATTTAAACGATGAATGATTTCTTGCCAATGCTGATCAAGTGCGCGGTTTAAGCCAATTCCAAATAAAGCATCAATATAAGCTGCATATTCAGTCTGAAAATTAAAATGCGGATAGATGTTTATATTTGCATCTAATGCTTCTTGTGCCGCTCGATGTAAGTCCTTAGATGCCCCCATTTCCGCAGCATAGATATCAACCTGAAAGCCTGCCTGCTGTAAATATTTTGAGGTGAGATAGCCATCACCTGCATTGTTGCCCTGCCCACAACAAACGGCTATACGTTGCACGTTATTTGCCATAAAAATTGGAATGAGTCGCTGGGCAATAGACCATGCCACCTGCTGCATAAGGCCATAACTGCTGTTATGCTGCGTAAACCAGCGTTGCTCCCAAGCTTGAATACTTTGGCTATGATAAACAGGGCTATGGTAAACTTGGGGACGCATTGTTTTTCCTTGTTATGATTATGGCCGCTTCAACTCCTGCACAAAAAATTCCTGTCGATCAATATGATCCAGAAACGCTGAAAGCATGGATTAAAGCTCAAGCCTTAGAATTGGGTTTTTCTGATTGTGTCATTGCCAAGCCTGATGCTCAAGAGGAACTCCCGCGTTTTAAAGAATATTTAAAGCGTGGCTACCATGGCGATATGAAGTTCTTAGAGGAAAATCTGGAAAAGCGTGCCAATCCCACACTATTGGTTCCGGGTACGCGTAGCATTATCTGTGTGCGCATGGATTATTTAGTAGAAACCCCTAAACCACGTTATGTTCCTGATGAGCCTAATGCTGCCATTATTGCCCGCTATGCGCGTGGTCGTGATTACCACAAAGTCATGCGTGGACGCTTAAAAACTCTCTCCAATATTATTCGTGAAAAAATTGGTGATTTTGAATCACGTCCATTTGCCGATTCTGCCCCTGTATTTGAAAAATCCCTCGCTGAAAATGCAGGTATGGGCTGGACTGGCAAACATACGCTGCTCATCCATAAAAAATCGGGCTCTTTCTTTGTATTAGGTGAATTATTTACTTCTCTCGATTTACCTTTTGACACACCTGCAAGCAAACATTGTGGTTCATGTGCGGCGTGTATTGATATTTGCCCGACCCAAGCCATTGTTGAACCATATATGCTTGATGCCCGCAAATGTATTGCCTATCTCACGATTGAATATAAAGGCATCATTCCAGAAGAATTACGCCGCGGAATTGGCAACCGTGTGTTTGGCTGTGATGACTGTCAGCTGATTTGTCCATGGAATAGCTTTGCCCATAAAACCAAAATTGAAGACTTCTACCCACGTCACGGACTGGATCAGGTCAGTTTGCTTGATCTATGGCAATGGGATGAAGCGACTTTTTTAAGTTGCACTGAAGGCAGTCCAATTCGTCGTACAGGCTATCAAAGCTTTATGCGCAATATTGCAATTGGCTTAGGTAATGCACCCTACAGTTCAAATATTGTACAATCGCTAAAAAATACACGTGAGAAACATGATGCGATTGTGCAAGTTCATATTGATTGGGCGTTAACTGAACAAAACTCAAAAATGGTTTAGCTTATTTCAATCTATATTTCCTAGATCCTTGCAAAGTTTATTGTGTGCTAAATAATTAGCAACGAGATCCATGCAATTCACGCTTTAATTCAAAAATAAACTTTGCGATGATTGTGTTGGTATTTAACACAATTATGTAAGCATCTAAAATAATTCAAACTTCTTTTAAAATGCTAATTTCGTTTTTTCTATCTATGTATTAGTTTACAAAACAGTCTTGGAAGTCTGCAAATTTTGCGTATGATGATCTGCATTAGGCAGAAAATATGGATCATTTATGAGCTACCGAAATGACTGGAGACATCCAGAAATACAAGAGTTGTACCAACAACCACTGATGGATTTATTATTCCAAGCACAAAGCATTCACCGTGAACATTTCCAGGCCAATCATATTCAAGTAAGCACCCTGCTTTCCATTAAAACAGGTAAATGCCCAGAAGATTGTAAATATTGCTCGCAATCCGCGCATTATGACTCGGGTTTAGAAGCTGAAAAACGCATGGCGGTGGAAAAAGTCATTAATGAAGCAAAAGCAGCGCTTGCTTCCGGTTCTTCACGCTTTTGCATGGGGGCTGCATGGCGCAATCCACACGAACGCGATATGCCTTATGTATTAGAAATGGTTCGTGAAGTCAAAGCACTCGGACTTGAAACCTGTATGACACTTGGCATGCTCAATCAATCACAAGCAGAGCGCCTACATAAAGCTGGACTAGATTACTATAACCATAACTTGGATACATCTCGCGAATACTATCCAAATGTCATTAGCACCCGTAGCTATGATGATCGTTTGGCTACTCTCGATTATGTACGTCAATCTGGCATGAAAATTTGTAGTGGCGGGATTGTCGGTTTGGGCGAAAATCGTGATGACCGGATTGCCTTTTTGATGGAACTGGCGACACTTCCAATTCATCCTGAATCCGTACCGATTAATTTACTCGTGCCCATTCAAGGGACGCCTCTTGCCGATGTGGAAAAACTCGATGTCATTGAATGGATCCGTACCATTGCAGTGGCTCGCATTATTATGCCTAAAAGCTATATTCGCCTTTCCGCAGGGCGTGAATCCTTAAGTGATTCAGAACAAGCTTTGGCATTTATGGCAGGTGCCAATTCACTTTTCTCAGGTGAAAAACTTCTGACCACACCAAATGCTGGCGAAGGTAAAGATCAAATCTTGTTTGCCAAACTTGGCTTAGTGGCTGAGAAACCTAAACCTAATGCTGCACAGCTTTCCACAAATGCAATGGAAATGGCTTAAAAAATAAAAGCCCCAATATTGGGGCTTCTTAATCTAGGGATAAATGAATTAAGAAGGCGAATTATTTAGCAAAATTATGTGCTGTAATTAATATACCGTAACTGGCATTTAGAAAGTCACCTTCTCGGATAATGTCTTGTCCATTCGCGTGTTCAACAAGCAACTGCTTAGAAACAGCGTCATAATGAAAGGATTCAAAGCAATCTTGATGCTGTAACAACCATGTAATGGTATCTGCCATATTCGCATCTACCGTGTAACGCTCTGCCTGAAAGTCTTTACTCATATCGCCTAAATCATATGTCTACTGACCTGTATATTTTAAAGACATATCAATAATCAGGCATTAAAAAAGTGAGCATCGGCTCACTTTTTTTCGATTGAAACGAACGACTACTTCGTTACACCGCATTTACGACATTCCTTGTGCAAACCAATTTCTTCCATTTGCTCGTATTCATAAATATGCATGCAAAATAGTTTTCTGAATAAATGAAGCATGTTCTTAAAACTCCCGTTTAATTTAATGATGTGCTTCTCATATTTCATCCTGAAATATGGCGGTCATGCCGAAACATGCCACATCTAATTTATTAGCATATTTTTCCAATGAGTCAAATATTTTTACTAAAATTAGAGATAGATTCAGATAATCGGCTGGCAAACTAAACACCTCACTCTTTGATACTCTTATATTTTTCTATTTGATATGCGAAAACAAAGAAAAAAAACTCCCCTATTCAGGAGAGTTTTTCATTATTGAAAATTAATAAGTTAATGTTTACTTATACATTTTGACTTGCAAATTTTGCACGTGCTGCATGTAGCTTCTTATAACTATCAATCAGACGTAAATGACGATCTAAACCTTCTAGTTGCATATTGGTTTCAGTTAAGCCATAGAAACAAATACTGCCATCCATAGATCCAATCACTGCATCCATACGCTTGTCACCAAACATACGACGGAAATTATGCTCATAGTCATTAAGATCTAAGTCATCATCCAATTCAACTTCGAGCACGACATTCATACATTGATAGAACAAACCACGTTCGACCGTATTGGTATTGTATTGAAGGAACGTTTCAACCAATTCTTTCGCTTCTTCAAATTCTTGCAAGGCAATATAAATAAGTAGTTTTAGCTCAAGAACGGTTAATTGCCCCCAGACGGTGTTGTCATCAAATTCAATACCAATTAAGGTCACAATGTCGGTATAGTCATCTACTTCAAGCTCTTCTAGACGCTCAACTAGAGCAGCCAATTCATCTTCATCAAGACGATGGATATTCAAAATATCTTCACGGAAATCTAGCGCTTTATTGGTATTGTCCCAAACCAAGTCTTCAACCAAATACACTTCAGAATAACCTGGCACCAAAATACGACATGCAGTTGCACCTAGGTGTTGATAAACAGCCATATAGGCTTCTTTACCCATCTCTTCCAAAATAGCAAACATCGCTGCTGCTTCTTCTGCATTGGCATTTTCACCTTCTGCAGTGAAATCCCACTCTACAAAATCATAGTCTGATTGTGCGCTAAAGAATTTCCAAGACACCAAACCACTTGAGTCAATAAAGTGTTCTACAAAGTTATTTGGCTCAGTGACTGCATTTGAGCTAAAAGTTGGTTTTGGTAGATCGTTTAGACCTTCAAAACTGCGACCTTGTAATAGCTCAGTTAAACTACGCTCTAAAGCCACTTCAAGTTTTGGATGTGCACCAAATGAAGCAAATACACCACCTGTACGTGGGTTCATTAAAGTCACACACATCACTGGATATTGCCCACCCAGTGAAGCATCTTTAACTAAAACAGGGAAACCTTGTTCTTCAAGCCCTTTAATGCCCGCAACAATACTTGGATATTTCGCCAAGACTTCTTCAGGCACATCCGGTAACGCTAATTCACCTTCTAATATTTCACGTTTGACCGCACGCTCAAAGATTTCCGATAAACATTGCACTTGAGCTTCAGCCAAGGTATTGCCTGCGCTCATCCCATTTGAAAGGTATAAGTTTTCAATCAAGTTTGATGGGAAATAAACTGTTTCACCATCAGACTGACGTACAAATGGCAAAGAACAAATACCACGCGCAGTATTCCCTGAATTGGTGTCATATAGATGAGTTCCTAATAACTCATCTTCAGGGTTATAAATTTCACGTGTGTAGTCATCGAGAATTTCAACAGGTAACTCACCTTCTGGCCCCGGTTGGAACCATTTTTCATCTGGATAATGTACAAATTCTGCATTGGCAATCTCTTCACCCCAGAACTGATCGTTATAGAAGAAGTTACAGTTCAGACGTTCAATGAACTCACCCAAAGCAGATGCCAAAGCGCTTTCTTTGGTTGAACCTTTGCCATTGGTAAAACACATTGGAGATTGTGCATCGCGAATATGCAAAGACCATACATTCGGCACAATATTACGCCAAGATGCGATTTCAATCTTCATGCCCAAACCAGCCAAAATACCTGACATATTGGCAATGGTTTCTTCTAACGGCAGATCTTTACCCGGAATAAAAGTGGTACTTTCTGAAGTAAGGCTTGGCATCAGCAATGCTTGTGCATCTGCATCAATGCTTTCCACTTCTTCAATAACAAATTCAGGTCCGGTTTGAATAACTTTTTTCACCGTACAACGGTCTATTGAACGCAAAATACCTTGACGATCTTTTTCAGAAATATCTGCTGGAAGTTCAACTTGGATTTTAAAAATTTGTTTGTAGCGATTTTCAGGATCGACAATATTGTTTTGTGAAAGTCGAATATTGTCAGTTGGGATATCGCGCGCTGCGCAATAAACTTTAACGAAATATGCTGCACACAAAGCAGAAGATGCTAAAAAATAATCAAATGGTCCGGGAGCTGAACCATCCCCTTTATAGCGAATAGGTTGATCGGCAATTACCGTGAAGTCGTCAAATTTAGCTTCTTGTCGAAGGTTATCGAGATAATTAACCTTAATTTCCATGTGGGCACCTAAATATTCTTATGTGTCCGTGCAACACATAAAAATGCAAAAACATAAGCCGAATTACCAAGGAAATTGACTTAAAAATGTGAAGCCAGTACAAATCAAACGTTTATACATACTGTACTGGCAAGAATGGGCATTATTATAAGGTTATTTTGCAGGATTGATAACTTTTCTCTGTTGTTCAGGTTTGGCTTTAGGCTCTGCTGAAAAAATAGATATGCCATATTTAATCGATCTCATTTTTCGAAAAAAATAGATCAATGTTTTCCCGTATTAAAACAGCTTTCATTGAATTGTTGTGTTAGTGTGCAAGCGTGAAGAAAAAGGCTTGTCTTTTAAAAAAATCTTCGCTAGTATGCTTTTCGTCTGAACTTGTTGAAATATAACACTTTCAGAATATAGGGCCTATAGCTCAGTTGGTTAGAGCAGCGGACTCATAATCCGTTGGTCCACAGTTCAAGTCTGTGTGGGCCCACCAGTTTTTTGTAATCATATGCACAGTTTTGTAATGATTTAATATATAAACCCATGAATTATAATGATTCATGGGTTTTTTATTTCTGCTTTTTGCACAACTATGTTTGGCTATGCACAGCTTTATTTGGCCCTCTTGTGTATCCAATCTTGTATCCGATACTCTTTCTGCATTACTCGGATACAAGAGATTCTGCTATGAAAAGAACGGCTTTAGATAACATCAAACAAATCAAAGATACCCATCTTCTTAATCTTGAACCTGAGGATAAGGAGTATCGTATTTCATGTGATGCTGGGCTTTATTTTCGTGTATCACCAAAAGGGAAAAAAACTTGGCAAGTCCGTTTCAAGGATGAGGTTGGGAAGTGGAAGTGGCATAGTATTGGAAGTTATCCGCAGTTATCGCTTGTAGCAGCTAAACTTGAAGCTTCAACTATTTTTCTCAAGTTACAGCAAAATGAAAAAGTATTAACAAAAAAAGAAATTGAATTGCAAAAGATTGAGGAACAACAACTTAATTTAAAAAGCTTGATGTATGACTGGCTTGATACTAAGAAAACAACTTGGGCTGCAATAACAATAAAGAAAGAAACTCAATCAATTGAAAAACGTATCTTATCTGTTTTTGGTGAATTGGATTTCACCAAAATTTCACCTCAACAATGGCTGACATTTTTTCAGGATATGCTTAGAAGTGAAAGTATTTACAATCGTGTAGAGAAACTAGTTTCACATTGTCGCAATGCCTATGATCTTGCAAAGTTTCATGGACAAATAGAGTCGAACCCTTTGGATGGAATTTTGAAGTATCTTGATAAAGGTAGTAAAGGGAATATGAAGCATGTCAGTCTTCAGGAACTGCCCGAGTTGGTGCAGTCTATTCGAAGCTATAGAAATTCGCATACAGCAATTGCTTTAGAGTTACTAGTTATTCTTTTCCCGCGACCACAAGAATTGCGCTATGCAAAATGGCAAGATTTTGACTTTGAGAAAAAAATCTGGATAAAGCCTGCCGAAACAATGAAATGTGGTATTACCCATGTTGTACCTTTACCAAAACAGGCAATAGAACTGTTTGAACCGTACCGGGTTTGTCGGAGAGTCAATATTCTGAGAGACTATCCCGATGACAAAATTAAAATATGCCCCTGAAATCAGAGAAAGAGCGGTTCAATTATTGATTGAATCTGAAAAAGATTA
>NZ_VOYM01000075.1:0-14601 GCF_013420285.1 Acinetobacter sp. YH01019 | reverse complement strand
GTCATGAGAAAGCCCATATAAATGGGTAATGTACAAGTTGCTGTAGAAGCATGTTTAATTCGTCTGATCACAGATACTTTATAAAGTATTTTAATACTTTTTTGAATCCGTCAATGCGTAAGTCCTACAATTATTAACATTCCATAAATCTTTTTCTTGCTGATCGCTCTCAAATGTAGTTAAAAATCTTTGTTCTAATGAATGAAAGCTATTTTGATCTAAGTTTTCACATTCATAAATCCACTGCATGATGTAAGTTAATGGTGTTTGACTCTCGGATCCAAAAAACCAGTTAAAGTCTGTCGGTGTAGGAGTATTTTTAAATAAATCTTTGTAACCTTCTTGATACTTTAGAATTGAAATAGGAAGTCTAGGAAGAATGGTTGTGTGAATAATAAATTCAAAAGATTCTTTTTTATTTAAATAGGTGTGTTCATCAAGGATACTTTCTAGATAGCACCAAAGAACTTCTTGCATTGTATTTAAAATAGTAAATTGGAAATGCCATGTTGGGAATAAATCAGCAATTGTAGAACGTAGGGTTTGTATGTGCAGATCAAAGTTTTCTAAAAAACTAGAACCTTCTTCTTTTGCAAAGCGTTGTAAACTTTTTTGGAAACTCTTATTTTCAACTTTTAAATCTAAAATTTGTTCAGACTTAGATGGAATAACTCCTAAAGCATCATAAGTAAATTTAATTAAATCACCTTGCGATGGAAATTGTGCTAAAGCGTACATAAAAGCCCCCTGAATAATAAATAAAAGAAGCATTCACTAGAACACTTCTTAAAAATATAGAAATTACTTTTTACGATTTGGATTTAACTGTGTACCACGATTACCCTGTGTCTTATCATAGGCAATATTAGTTCCATTTGTTCCTTTGTTTGGATTAGTTTGATTAGCTGAATTATTTTGTGGGGTTGTTTGCTTACTCATTTTCAATCTCCATGATGTTTTGTTTGAGTACAGGCATCATAAAAAAATCAGCATACAATCTCTAAGAATTTTGGCGACAAAAAAATAATTGTAAAAAAAGCCTCTACAACGTAGAGGCTTTCTTAGATCTTAATCTAATAATTAAGACACTTTATCACCCGGTTTAGCACCAGTTTCAGGTGAAATCACCCAAACACCGTCGCCATTACCCGCAGCGAGCACCATACCGTTTGAAATACCAAAACGCATCTTTCGCGGTGCAAGGTTTGCCACCATTACCACCAATTTGCCTTTAAGGTCTTCAGGTTGGTAAAACTCACGAATACCGCTAAACACGTTACGCGGTTCAGTTTCACCGACATTTAAAGTGAGCTGTAAAAGCTTATCAGAACCTTCAACGTGAGCTGCTTCTAAAACTTCAGCTACACGCAGGTCAACCTTCATAAAGTCTTCGATGCCGATAATTTCAGCTTCGCCTACTTTAGGCTCAGGTTTTTTCTCAGCCTTCTTCTCTTTTTTCTTCTCAGCTTTAGGCGCTTCAGCAGGCACAGCTAAAGAATCTTTAGATGCATCGACCATTGCAGCCACAGCTTTTGGATCAACTCGTTGCATGAGCGGTTGGAACAATGCAATTTCGTGTGCAACCAAAACTTGCTTACGAGATTCAAAGTTGAAGCTGTCTAACTGTAAGAACGCTTGAACTTGATCTGCCAATGTAGGAAGCACAGGTGCAAGGTAAACTGCCAATTGACGGAACAAGTTAATACCTACAGAACATACGTCATGTACTTGTTGTTCTTCACCTTCAATTTTCGCAAGCGCCCAAGGCTTTTTCTCATCGATATATTGGTTCGCTTTATCTGCAAGCGCCATGATTTCACGAATCGCAGCAGAGAATTCACGCGCTTCATATTGCGCAGCGATTGAAGCACCCGCATCAATGAAGCTTTGAACCAATTCAGGCTCTGCACATGTTGCACTGAGTTTGTTGTCAAATTTGGTGTTAATGAATTTTGCACAACGACTTGCGATGTTCACGACTTTACCAACAAGGTCGGAGTTTACTTTCTGAACGAAATCATCAAGGTTCAAGTCAGAATCTTCAACTTTGTCAGAAAGTTTAGACGCGAAGTAATAACGTAAATATTCAGGGTTTAAGTGCTCTAAATACGTTTCAGCTTTAATAAACGTACCACGAGATTTAGACATTTTTTGACCATTTACAGTCAAGAAACCGTTTACGAATAAACCTGATGGCGTACGGTAGTTTGCACCTTCAAGCATTGCAGGCCAGAACAATGCGTGGAAATAGACGATGTCTTTACCAATGAAGTGATACACCTCATTTTGAGAATCTTTTTTCCAGTAATCGTCAAAGCTTAAGTCAGGACGTTTGGTTTTAATGTAGTTTTCAAAACTCGACATATAGCCGATAGGCGCGTCTACCCAAACGTAGAAGTATTTGTTTGGTGCATCTGGAATTTCAAAACCGAAGTAAGGCGCATCACGAGAAATATCCCAATCCGACAAACCTGCTTCAAACCATTCATCTAACTTGTTGGCAATGGATACAGGTAAACGACCTTCGTCACGTGTCCATTTTTGTAGGTATTCACCAAAGTTAGGCAGTTTAAAGAAGTAGTGATCTGACGATTTTTCTACAGGTGTCGCACCGCTTAAAGTCGATTTAGGGTTCAGCAATTCAGTTGCGTTATATGTTGTACCGCATACTTCGCAAGAGTCGCCGTACTGGTCTTCCGCTTTACATTTCGGACATGTGCCTTTAATGAAACGGTCAGACAAGAACATGCCTTTTTCAGGGTCGAACAGCTGTGTTACAGGACGTACTGCAATATTGCCGCCATCACGGTTTTTCAGATAGATCTCTGAAGCACGCGCTTGGTTTTCTGCACTGTTGGTTGAATCGTAGTGATCAAAATCAACTTTAAAGCCGGCAAAATCACGTTCATGTTCTTTTTGAACATTGGCAATTTGCTGTTCAGGTGAAATGCCGTTGGCTTCAGCGCGCAGCATAATCGCTGTACCGTGAGCATCATCCGCACATACATAAGTCACGTTATGACCCATTGCACGCATAGCACGAACCCAGATATCAGCCTGGATGTAACCAAGTAAGTGACCCATATGGATCGGGCCATTGGCGTATGGTAGGGCGTTAGTGACTAAAATATTACGCACGGATATAACTCTCTCATTCGTATGTATGCAATGGGCTGTAATTTTACATGAGATAGCCAGTACTTGCACAAGGGAATCAGTGAAATCTTCTGAAAACTAAATATTTCTATATTGCGGCGCTAATTACAGTGATAATAGGGTATATCTGTGATGCCTTTAAGAGTGACAAGCCCATGTACGACGACGATTATGATGACGACCAGCCTGTGACCCGTATTCCGCAAAATCAACAGCGTAATAAACAACTCGGTCAGCACATTGTCAAAGAAGCACAACAATACCTTGAACAGATTTCGGCAGATGAACATGCATTACTGATTCAGACTTTACGTGATTTGGCTACAACTGAACCTTACTTCGATGTATTGGCCGATGAGCTTGATAAACCTGTAGAAATGAAAGTGGCAAATGACGCCTTAAACTTGTTGTACTTTTGGCAATTGCTGCATCAACATGAAGATCAAAAACAGTTTCATTTACTCGATGCGATTAACACCGAGTTTTTTCAGACAGAAATGTTGAAAGCCTTTGATGCCTTAGAGATTGGTGAAAATAAAGCGCAACGTCGTTTGGTTCTACTTGAAGCTTTTAAACTGTATAAGCTGAATTTCCATGCCGGTTGTATCCCTGTCTTGTATGCACAGTTAGAAGGCATTTTAACGGATGTACTGATTCAAACGGGCTTTTTAAAGCAGAGCGGTACCAAGTTTGTCGATGTATATAAAATCGTACCCGGTCTAAAAGGCAGTGAAATTAAGAGTCTTTGGCATAAAGCAAAAATTGCCAATGAACTGAATCATTATTTTGCTGAATTGGCTGCTTATCAAATGGATAGCAGTTCAACAGTTGCGATGACGCGCCATAATATTTTACATGGAACAGAGCTTACCCATTTCAATCAAGGTCGTAGCTTTGTACTCTTTATTTGGTTATTTGCAGCGGTCAGTTTTATGAGCACAGTCAGCAAATAATCTTTTTATGCAGCGGTAAAGTGCATCATTAGGGGCTTTACCGTTATGCGTTTTGCTTAATTTATATTGATGAATATCAATACAATAAAAGTAGCCTTTATATTTTTCAATGATTTAATACATTTAAACTCGGATCAATTTTAACTCCTAACCTTATGCCAAAAAGCGTAAATGCAACGTCATGTAGCTCAATTGTTTCTAAATGCATATTTTTAAGGTCATCCCGTCAAAGCACGTTATAACTATTGTTAGACAATAACAGAGAAGAGGCGAGAACGATGACAACTGAAAATAAAATTGATCAATTGAAAGATAAAGCGTCAGAGTTGGGTGATGATCTAAAGCTCAAAGCCAAAGAAGCTCAGCTTGAAGGTGAAAAAGCCCTCGATGGTGCAAAGCATAAAGCTGAAGAGTTAAAACTCGAAGGAGAAAGAGCTTTAAATGATGCTAAGCATGAACATGCTGAACAAAGTAATGAGGCTAAAGATAAATTTGAGCATCTCAAAACTGAAGCCAGTCACAAATTAGATGAAGCCAAAGTCAAAGCGGCAGAACTTAAACATGACGCAGTAGAGAAATTTGACGAACTTAAAGTGCAAGCAAGTGAAAAATTTGATGAACTGAAAAAGAAAGCCACTGATACCTTTAATAAGTTTAAAAAAGATGATCAGGCTTAATTCGTAACTAAAAATTGCTTTGATCAACCTTAAAAAAACCGTTCCATTGGAACGGTTTTTTTACTTGTAAAACGTGTATCTCAAATGATTATTGACGGAGACCATCGAGGTTCTCAGTTTTAATTTCATGCACGTGATCATTTACTATGGTAATCACATATCGCATATTGGCAATTTCATACGTGTAATCCACTGCTAATGTCGTCGGCTGACCTTTAATTTGGAGAGGATGAGATTCCATCTTGATTGGTGATGCCTGCATGCGTGTACGCATATCCTCAAGTCGATCGCCAATTGCTACAGTTTGACGATCTGGTGTTTGAATAGCTTCGGTCGATACTGCGGCCTGTAATGTTGTGGCAAAGAACATCAAGACTAATAAAGTTTTTTTAAACATCTTCTTCCCCCAGCTTAAACTTATAAAATGAAGCACCACATGATGATTTTCACATCAAACGGATTAGTATCTTTTGAATATGCTGAAATATAAGCTGAATTCATTTGGGAAATGTAGGGTTGAAATGTAAACAGTTTAGGATTTAATACGCTAGATTGAATGGCGTGAATCTCTTCAAGGATCAGTTATATATTGCGCATTTTTAGAAACTTGCTGAAAAGTTGACTAAATTACTCAACTTTATAAGCTTATAGGGATAAGTCATTCATCTCCCTCTTACTCTCGCTCTCGCGAACAGGTAAACTATCAATATTATTTTTCTGATGTTCCTGTTTGGAGACAAAGCAATGTCGTGGCTTTCTTCCCTAAAATCTGTGTTTTCACCGTCACAAGAGGTGAAAGAGGAGGAAATCCAACAGGTTTTACAAAATTATATCTTGCCGAATTCGAGCAATGCATTGAAGGATCGTATTACACAGGTCAATGTGCAAGGGCAGATACTTCAAATCACCATAAATACAATGCCTTCTGAGGCGGATGATCTACAAAAAATTCATGATGATTTGGCCGATGCGTTGGAAAAATGCGGCATCACAGAATTAAATATGCATGTGATTCAGCAAAAGACTGGACATACATCGGGTGGTTGCGGTCATCACCATGCAGAAGGTGAAAGTTGTTCAACTCAGCCTAAAGCTAATGAACAAACTGAGCAAAAGGTGAGTAATCTACCACCTGTTGTGGATGCATCTGCTACTCAAGCCAAGGCTGAAGAAGATCCAAACAATCCACCAATTCAAAAAGCGGCACCTCAGCAACGTGATGTGCCGAAACATCCACGCATTCAAAATGTAATTTTAGTGTCTTCAGGCAAAGGTGGTGTGGGTAAGTCGACCACGACAGTTAACTTAGCCTTGGCCTTACAACAATTGGGGCTAAAAGTGGGTGTTTTAGATGCAGATATCTATGGCCCAAGTATTCCAACCATGCTCGGTAACGCTGGCCGTACGCCTATGATTGAAGCTGAACAATTTGTACCAATTGAAGCTTATGGTTTGGCAGTCTTATCGATTGGCCATTTAACAGGTGATAACAATACCCCTGTGGCTTGGCGCGGACCAAAGGCGACTGGCGCATTAATGCAGTTGTTTAATCAAACCTTATGGCCAGACCTTGATGTCTTGGTGATTGATATGCCACCAGGTACAGGTGATATTCAATTGACGCTTGCACAGCGTATTCCTGTGACAGGTGCGGTGATTGTAACGACACCACAAAACGTGGCACTCATGGATGCAACTAAAGGCATTGAACTGTTTAATCGTGTACACATTCCAGTCATGGGTGTAGTGGAAAATATGTCGACGCATATTTGTTCAAACTGTGGTCATGAAGAACAAATCTTTGGTACAGGCGGTGGTGATCAACTTTCTGCGCAATATGACATTCCGCTGCTAGGGCGTTTACCTTTAAATGTACAAATCCGTGAAAATGCTGATGCGGGTAAACCATCGGTGATTGCTGGTGATGATGCAGCAGATAGCTATTTAGCAATTGCGCAAAAAATTGTGGATGCTTTACCCAAAGCAGAAAAAGATAAAAGCCGTATTTTCTAAGGGTGAACTGAAATTTAAGTTGATCGTATTAAAATCTGGCCTCGTGCCAGATTTTTTATAACGTGGTATTGGGAGTGTTTGAAAATTATGAGTACTGAACTTTAGACATTCAACGATGTCTATGAATTACACATCTAAAAAACGATTTGCACAATTTCTTATTTTTCCTGCGATTATAAGCCGTATGCCAAGGATAAAATTCTTGAGGCATATCAAAGGATGTCGCGTTTGTACTTAGTTTTTACAAAATAGCTTTCACGATATTTCTATTATTTTGGCTAGGATCAATTCTTTGAACGGCAGTAACTGTACAAACGCATTGTGTCTTAGATTTTTTGCCAAATGTCCTCTGTTACAAGGGGCTTAGCATTGAAAAAATATAGAGGAACAAATAATTTTAAATATTATTTGAAGTCATTAAAACCCACCCATCAAATGAGGGTACGCCTTAGTCTAAGAAATTAAAAAGCCCGGTAATTACCGGGCTTTTTAATTGGTTTTTTAGGAGGAAAGAGACGGGTTTGCTTTACGTTTAGCAGTGATAATATTCACCGTAATTGCGATGATGACCATGATAATGCCTACAATATCTGTAATGGTTTCTGGAATAATCATACACAGCGCACCCACACCTAAAAAAATACGCCAGAACCAGTTGAGATAAGTCTTGAAATAACCTTCAACTGCGGAGCCTAAAGCGAGAATTCCTATCACTGAAGTGACAGTAATACTCACTATAGTTGTCCATGCAGGAAAGGCAAATTCTCGAGCATTGACTGCAACATTGGTGGTATCAATCATCAGCATGGCAGGGTTATAAACGAATAAAAATGGAACAATAAAACCAGCAAGAGATAGTTTTAAGGCCTGAAACCCAGTGCGCATTGGATCACCGCCTGCAATTCCTGCGCCCGCAAAGGCGGCAAGGGCAACTGGTGGGGTGATGTTTGCAAATAAACCAAAATAGAACACAAACATATGCGCGACTAATACAGGGATATCAAAGTTTGCGAGTGCTGGTGCTGCCATGGTGGCAGTAATGATATAGGCCGGAATAGATGGAAGCCCCATGCCTAAAATCATCGATGCAATCATGGTTAAAAATAAAGTGAGAAAGAGACTACCTGCACCTAAACTCATAATTGAAGAAGTCATTACTGAACCAAAACTTGTCAGACTTACTACGCCGATAATAATACCAACGACAGCACAAGCAGCCATCACAGATAATGATTGTTTGGCTCCATCAACGAGCGCATCTAAAATATCTTTTACACCCATTCGTGTTGATTTTCTTAAAGCTGCTACAAAGATGGTCAGGACGATGGTGTAGACAGCAGCATAGCTCACAGGAATATTTTGAAATAAGAAAAAGACCAGTGCCAAAATTGGAATAAGTAAATGTCCACGCTCTTTTAGAACTTCTTTTACTTTAGGTAAATCAGCTTTAGGTACGCCTTTCAGATCATCTTTACCCGCACGGAAATGAACTTGAGCCATGACGCCAAGGTAATACAATAAGGCAGGTAATAATGCGGCTAGTGCAATCGTGCCATAACTCACGCCAGTTGTTTCGGCCATAATGAAGGCACTCGCACCCATGACTGGCGGCAAAATTTGTCCACCGACGGATGCACTGGCTTCAACGGCACCAGCAAAATTCTTGTGATAACCAATTTTTTTCATCAATGGAATGGTAAATGAGCCTGTGCCAACAACATTGGCAACAGCAGTTCCATTAATACTGCCCATAAATCCACTTGAAATTACAGCAACTTTGGCAGGACCACCTTGTTTATGACCCGCCAATGCCATGGCAAGATCATTGAACAATTTCCCCATACCTGATTTTGCAAGAAAAGCACCAAAAAGGATAAATAAGAAAATAAAAGTGACGGATGCACCAATTGCCGAAGAATATAAGCCTTCGGTTTTTAAATACATATGTCCGAAAATGTCGCTGATGGTATAAGGGCGAGTAATTAATCGATCTGGCAACCAATCAAAGTGACTGATAAATGTATAGGTCAGGAAAATTAAACTTAAAATGGGCAGCATCCACCCCATGACCCGGCGAGTTGCTTCTATGACTAATACCACACTCATAATTGCAAACGCGATATCTAAGGTATTTGGAATACCACCTCGAGTGGTCATAATAGATTGATATTCTTTCCATAAATATAAAAAACTGAAGATGGAAAGCAAAGCCAAGAACCAATCGAGAAGTGAAATATGCTGCCGGGAGCTTGCTTGACGAGCTGGATAGAGTAAGAAAATGAGTGCTAGGCCAATAGCGACATGGGCTGCACGCTGTATTAACTCAGGTAAAGGATTAAACGTAATAAATAAATGAAATAATGAATAAAAGATCGCTACAAATGCAACAAAGTAGGTAACAGATTTGCTCATATTGATTCGAGTAACAGATTCCCGATCAAATTTTTCTAATATGGCTTGTTGTTGTTTCTCATCGAGTTGTTCTAATACAACTTTATCTTCTTTGGAATTCATAGGCATTCTCCAATCCACCAAGACTTCCATTTGGGTTGATATTGAACCGAGATGTTGACCAAACTATAGTCTGGGTAACTTTGAAAAATAGACCAAATTTTTTGGTCAGCGAGGATCGTGCCTTGCATATTTCTAGAAATCACCCAGTTGATTTCATCTATATTTTGATTGACCCGCATTCTAATCACACCATTTTTTTGAAACTCAATGGGATAATTTGAGGGTGTACCTGCACCAAATGAAATCAAATCGGTGTGGCGCAGTAAAAACTTATTCTTTTGACGCTGATATTGTTCAGACCAAGCCGTCTTTTCTACTGAATGCTTCCACTGTAAATCAAATTGATCAGTTGAAATTTTGCATATATCAGTTTCAACTCTAACCTGCGTATACAGTGTTGGATAGCTAGCATAGATTAAGAAGAACAATATAAAAAATGCAGTATAAACTGCATTTTTTTGAAGCTTATTATTTTTTAGCCACTTCATCATAGTAGCGTTTCGCGCCTGGATGTAGAGGCGCTACAAGGCCTTGTTGAGCACCTTCAAGCGTGATTTCTGTTGCTGCTTGGTGTGAAGTTGCCAATTGAGGCAAACTGTCAAAGAAAGTTTTTGTTAGTTTGTAGACATCATCATCCGATATATCTGTGCGAACAACTAATGCATTTTTAATTGCGGCAGTTTGAATGTCCGCAGTATTGCCATATGTGCCTTTTGGAATAATCATCGGTAAGAAATAACTTTGATCTTTAGCTATTTCTTTGACTTTATCTGCATTGATTGAAACTAACTGTAGATCAAAGCTTTGTTGAAGTTCCATGAGTGATGAATTTGGAATGCCACTAGTCAGGAATGCTGCATCAAGCTTGCCACCTTTTAAAGCATCAGCGGCTTCAGCATAGCCTAAATAATCAACTTTAATATCTTTATAGGTGATTCCAAAACCATTCAACAGTGTGCGTGCATTTACTTCTACACCTGAATTTTGTGCACCCACAGCGATACGTTTACCTTTCAAATCTTCGATATTTTTGATCCCTGATTTTTTAGAGGTTACGATTTGTACGTAGTTTGGATAAAGCGCTGCGACTTGGCTGACATTCTCAACTTTACCATTTGCGAAACTTCCTGCTCCGTTCAGTGCTTCTGTTAAGCTGTCACTCATAACAAATGCCATTTCAACTTTATTCTGTTTGAGAAGGTTTAAGTTTTCGACTGATGCACCTGTAGTCTGAGTCTTAGAATTTACACCAAAAGTTTTGTTATAAATTTCTGCAAGACTCGTCCCAATCACATTGTAAGGTCCTGATGCTCCGCCAGTTGCAATGGTTACGAACTTGGTTTGAAGTTTGTCAGATGTAGCAGTTTCTGCGCTTTTTCCTTCCGTGGTATTTTTTGAAGTAGATTGATCATTTGAGCAAGCAGTAATACACGCCAAAGTAACCGAGAGTAACGTGAGTTTTGTCCATTGGTTCATAGAAACGTCCTTTTACACATAAATTTTGAATATTGATTTGATGAGTTTTAATTTTAATTTCCACTACTCAATTGAACATAACTTAATCAATTATTTTTGAAAAGTATTTTTTTTGATTTTTTAGTCTCCAATAAATAATGGTTATGCGTAAGAATGGCATGGAGCTATATCGTTTATTTTAATAATATTTTGTTACGTGTAAAAACTGTAGGGTATACATGGAATCATGTGAAATTTCTTTTATAAATATAAGTTCAAGATATTTCTTTGAATTGTAAGGTGCTCTGAATGACTGTTCAGCTAAGGTTTTGTTTTTCTATTTAAGTTACTGAATTTATAATTAAATAAGGAGTTTTTTATAAGCATTTCTATTTTTTATTTTGCTAATACGAAACAACTGAATTAATCTTCGCGGATTAAGTTTGAGGTCAAAGTATGATTTCATGGTTTTTTATTGGTCTAGTGATTACGATTTTACTCACACCGGGACCAACCAATACCTTGCTGGCATCGTCTGGTATTCAGGTAGGCCTACGCAAATCATTTAGGCTTATTCCTGCCGAGGCTTTTGGTTATCTGATCTCCATCACCTTGTGGGGCTTTTTAATCGGTAAAATATCCGTTCATTTACCGTTATTGCCGACCATTCTTAAACTGTTTAGCGCAGGCTATATTTTATTTCTAGCACTGCGTTTATGGCGTACTGCAACGGTAAGTGAAAACTTTATACAAAAAGGCATCCGAGCACGCGAATTGTTTGTCGCAACCTTACTCAATCCCAAAGCCTTATTATTCGCTTCCGCTATTTTCCCTGCAATTGCTTGGACAAATCCACAGTATTATGTTGCACACATGCTGGTGTTTTTATTTTTGATCGTGCCGATTGCTTTTTTTTGGACATTTATTGGCTCTGTTTTAGCATCCAATAAAATTAGCTGGTTAAATCAAGCAAATTTACAGCGTACGGCATCCTTGGTATTGGTCAGTTTTTCTATTCCATTAAGTTATTCGGCTCTTTTAAAACTCTAAGCAGATTAAAATCGGTTAAATGTGTTAAGTTCCGATGCGCTTATTTTCATTAACTGTGATTTCAGTTAAAGTACCACGCAATAATTGATTTAAGTTTTTGGATTGAAATAAATGGCTATTAAGTCTGATCGTTGGATTCGCGAAATGAGCGAAAAACACGGCATGATTGAACCGTATGCAGAAAACCAAGTCCGTTATGATGAAAATGGCGAAAAGCTTATTTCATATGGCGTATCGAGCTATGGTTACGATGTTCGTTGTGCACGTGAGTTTAAAGTATTCACCAATGTTCATTCAGCGATTGTTGACCCTAAAAACTTTGATGATAAAAGCTTTATTGATATTGAATCTGACGTTTGTATCATTCCACCGAACTCCTTTGCTTTAGCGCGCACAGTTGAATACTTCCGTATTCCACGTAATGTTTTAACAGTATGTTTGGGTAAATCGACTTACGCACGTTGCGGTATCATTGTAAACGTAACGCCTCTTGAACCAGAGTGGGAAGGTCATGTGACTTTAGAATTTTCGAATACAACCAACTTACCTGCACGTATTTATGCGGGTGAAGGTGTCGCACAAATGTTGTTCTTCGAATCAGACGAAGTGTGTGAGACCTCTTATAAAGACCGTGGTGGTAAGTACCAAGGTCAAACAGGCGTAACATTGCCGAAAGCATAAATTTTGATTTTATGTTTAAAAAAGCGAGCTTCATTGGCTCGCTTTTTTTATGTGGGTCATTCATCGGAAATTGAACCGTTCAGGCGGGATTTTTTTGCAATTGAGTAATTATTCAGCATAATAAAAAATTAAGTGACTGGTATATCACATACATCCGTTTAAGGAATAAATGGAACCAAAAATTAAAGCCAGTTCTAAGGAATAAATATAAGAGAGATGCCGAGCATCTGATAAAAGGAAGGTCGAGATGACTCAATTCACCCAGGCTAAGTTATTCCGCCAGAGTTGCTTAGCAGCCGCAGTCAGCATTTTTGCTGCACCAACTGTATATGCGCTTCAAGATTTATCAGATGAAGCACTTTCAGCCACAACGGGTGAAGGTGTTGCACTCACTTTAGAAAATTTCAAAATGGTCTTTCAAGGGCCAAATGACCGTTCTACGGCTTCTAGTTATGCGTCTGGTATGGTCGATCCTGGGAAAAACGATACAGGTTTTATTCGGATTATTCCTACAGGTGAAAACTATGAACAATTAGGGCAGCGTGCTTACGATAAAATCTACAAAGCAGCTTATGTTGATGCCTATCAGCAAGGCCGAGTTACGGGCTATAACGGTGTTTATGACTCCACTTTCTTAAGTTCTAAAAGCACCTATGAGACCAATAATGCTACACGAGTAACCAATGAAACCATCGCAACATATTCAACAGAATATCGTGGCCGATTAGTACAGTCTTATCTTGAATCACCAACGATGAAGGCATATTACGATCAGCGTTATGCAGATTATTATAATGGTTCATCGGCTGGCTTATCTTTTGAAAACGATGGCACAACGAAAGAATCAATTACACCGCTCTTAAAAGCAAAGTCTCAAGCTGCCGCTTTAAAAAATACCTATGAGATGATTGAGTTACTATACGGTAACAATAGTACGGGTAACTTGCCAACCACTTCGACTTTTTATAAAAATTATGTCTCAGGAAAAATTACACGTTCAAATATTATAGATACAACAAAAAATGCTCAGTTGAATGCCAAAGCTGCAGAAACCCTCAATCAGTTGGCAACGGACTATGCCAAGCTTGAAGCTCAAAAGGCAAGCGATGCAGCATTAGCAACCGTGAAGAAAAATGCTGAAATTACAGCAAAACAAATTGCTTCGACTGCGACCGTATCGAGTCTCAGATCGAAAGCAGATGTATTTATATATGGCTTAGCCCTGTCCAATAGCAAAGATAAAAATGGAAAAAGTTCATTAGCAACGCGCTATACAGACCAAGGATTTAATTGGGGTACAGCAGAAAACCCATGGCTTTTCCATGCGGGGAATCAAGATGTTGAACAATTTGCGAAAGATAATAAGGGGAATGTTGGTTACTTAGCCATTGAGGCACCATTAAAGAAAATTGCGGCAGATGATGCATCTAACAACATCAAGCTTGGTTTGTGGATGGATGTATTTTCACGGTCTTTAAATTCAAGTAATGTCGTCGATCCGATTACAGGGGCGCCCACCAGTGGCTTAGATAAAGATTATCGGTTACGGACTCAAATTGTTGCGAATGGCCTGAGCTTAAATGGTTCACAAGTTCGCATTTTTCAAACCTTGAAATCAACCAATACCAACTATAACCAAACTTTAGGTTTAGCCAGTTTAATTCGTATTAATACCAATGATCGTGCTGAGTCACTGAGTATCAATGACGGTGATTTGGATGCTCGCGGTATGCGTATCAGTACAGCTGCACGCTCCGAACTGGATGATGGTACGGCACCGACACCAGCGATGGACCGTTCTGTCGCTCCGATTTTCCATGAAACGGAGGGTCTATACTTATATAGCCCAAACATCAATTTAGTTTTAGGCAATATGTATCAACCCTTTATTGTGGGATCGGAAGGTCGAAATATTATTTTGGAAGTAACACGTATTCCTAACGTGCCTTCTATATACAGTAAAATTTATACTTACTATAGGACTTACGCACTATTATTTATAGATTCTCTGTGGTAGCAGATGATTTTTATCGAGAATAAAGTCATCAATGAAGTTTTTGATAACTGGTCTAAATAATTTCTTCTGCCAACGATATACATTT
>NZ_VOYM01000074.1:0-14712 GCF_013420285.1 Acinetobacter sp. YH01019 | reverse complement strand
GGATAATCTTTTTCAGATTCAATCAATAATTGAACCGCTCTTTCTCTGATTTCAGGGGCATATTTTAATTTTGTCATCGGGATAGTCTCTCAGAATATTGACTCTCCGACAAACCCGGTACGGTTCACCCCATCAGTTGACTTCAGCATTCGCTGCATTGAGATTCGAACATCTTTTAAAGTGACTAAATTTTCTGTTGAATTTGGTGTCGTTTCAGCAAAACTAGGGAGTGAGATAAATATAGATAAGAATAGGATGGATTTTATTGTTCTCACGGAAGTCACCACACGAGTAGCATCAATTATGTCAACTCTATCACAATCCAAATTCCACACACATGACACAAATATAGGAGATTTGAAACAAAAATAAATTACAGAATTACTTTTCATTCAAAGTTCACGTATTTCTAGCTTATATATTTTTACTCACCATCAATCATTCTCTAAATAAACTTAGCTCCACATTCAATGATAAAAAACTTACTTAAGATATGTGAATTTTGCATTAATACAACTTGGTCAAGAAAATAGTGTTCACTTACTCAAAGCTTTTATTTAATTCAATCCAATATGTATAAAACACTGTTTTTTTAAGAAGTAAGAGGAGGAAAAGTACAGCCTTGAATGAAACACAAAGTACGCACCACTTTTCCATTTTTAAGGCATGAAGTTTCCAATATAAAAAACCCACTCAAAAAGAGTGGGTTTCCGCATTCAAATCAACTGATTCGAGAAATTAGTTTTTCTCTTTATCAACGATTTTGTTTGCTTGAATCCAAGGCATCATCGCACGTAACTTGTTACCAGTTACTTCAATACCATGCGCCGCGTTTTGACGACGACGAGCAGTCATAGAAGGATAGTTCAACGCACCTTCTTGGATGAACATCTTCGCGTATTCACCAGATTGAATACGTTTAAGCGCATTACGCATCGCTTCACGAGATTGTTCGTTAATTACTTCAGTACCAGTTACATATTCGCCGTATTCAGCGTTGTTAGATACAGAGTAGTTCATGTCCGCAATACCGCCTTCGAACATTAAGTCAACGATCAATTTAAGCTCGTGTAGACATTCGAAGTACGCCATTTCTGGAGCATAACCAGCTTCAACCAAAGTTTCGAAGCCCATTTTAACAAGTTCAACAGCACCACCACAAAGAACTGCTTGCTCACCAAAAAGGTCAGTTTCAGTTTCTTCACGGAATGAAGTTTCGATGATACCAGTACGACCACCGCCTACACCTGAAGCGTAAGAAAGCGCTACGTTACGTGCATTACCAGAAGCATCTTGGTGTACAGCGATTAGATCTGGAACACCTGAACCACGTTGGTATTCAGAACGTACTGTGTGACCAGGTGCTTTAGGTGCAACCATGATTACGTCCAAGTCAGCACGTGGAACAACTTGGTTATAAAGAATAGAGAAACCGTGAGCAAATGCTAAAGTCGCGCCTTGCTTGATGTTTGGCTCAATTACGTCGCGATAAAGTTGTGATTGGAACTCATCTGGAGTCAAAATCATCACTACGTCAGCTTGTGCTACAGCAGCAGGAACTTCAGCAACTTTAAGACCTGAATTTTCAGCTTTTTTCCAAGAAGTAGAGTTCGCACGTAGACCAACAGTTACGTCAACGCCAGAATCTTTAAGGTTAAGCGCATGCGCGTGACCTTGAGAACCGTAACCAATGATTGCTACTTTTTTGCCTTGGATGATAGATAAGTCGGTGTCTTTATCGTAAAAAATTTGCATTGCTGTCTCCGCTAAAATGCATTTGTTTCCTGTGACTTAACGCTGTGATTTTGTTGTTTGTTCACTTCGTTAAGCCCTCACCCTTCCGAGTGAGGATGAATTTATTTAAAAAATTAGATCGTTAAAACTTTTTCGCCACGTGCGATACCAGATACACCAGAACGGACAACTTCTAAAATTGTGTTCTCAGCCAAGGCATCAATAAAACCATCAATCTTTTCAGTTGTACCTGCAATTTGAATGGTATACGTGGTTGGCGTTACATCTACCACTTGTGCACGGAAAATGTCGGCAGTACGTTTAATTTCAGCGCGTGCTGCACCTAAAGCTTTCACTTTAATCAACATCAATTCACGCTCAATGTGTGCACCTTCAGACAAATCAACAACTTTCACAACTTCAACAAGTTTGTTCAGTTGCTTGGTGATTTGCTCAATCTTGTGATCATCACCATAAGTGGTCAATGTCAAACGAGAAAGCGTTGGATCTTCAGTTGGTGCAACGTTTAAAGTTTCGATGTTATAACCACGTTGAGAGAACAGGCCCACTAAACGTGAAAGCGCACCAGCTTCGTTTTCTACGAGTACAGAGATAATATGTCTCATTGTGTGCGCTCCCCTTTGTGTAACCACATATCTTTCATTGATTGACCTGCAATCAACATTGGATATACATGCTCAGTGCGGTCAACCATTACGTTAATGAATACACATTTATCATTAATCGCCATCGCTTCAGCAAGTTTAGACTCAAGCTCATCTGCATGGTTAATTTCGATACCTACATGACCATACGCTTCCATTAATTTAGGGAAGTCAGGAAGTGACTCAACATAAGAGCTTGAGTGACGACCTTCATAGTTCATGTCTTGCCATTGCTTAACCATACCTAAAGCACGGTTATTCAAGCATAGAATTTTTACATTTAAGCCATATTGCTTACATGTAGAAAGCTCTTGGATACACATCTGAATAGATGCTTCACCAGTAATACACACAACGTCTTGCTCAGGGAATGCAAGTTTCGCCGCCATTGCGTATGGCAAACCAACACCCATCGTACCCAAGCCACCGGAGTTAATCCATTGGCGTGGACGTGTGTATTTATAGTAAAGCGCACCAAACATTTGGTGTTGACCAACGTCAGAAGTAATAATCGCTTGGCTATTAGTAATCTTGTCTAATGCTTCAACCACTTGTTGCGGTTTCATTGAACCATCAGTTGGCTTGTCATAGTTCAAACCATGAACTTGACGCCATTCATTGATTTGTTTCCACCAAGCTGAAATATCTTCTGGATTTGGCTTAGACACATTCAACTGTTTCAATTGTGACAACATTTCTGTCAATACAGGCTCTACTGCACCTACAATTGGAATGTGCGCCATAATCGTTTTTGAAATTGTCGCTGGGTCAATATCAATATGAATGACTTTAGCATTTGGACAGAATTTCGCAGGATTATTGGTTACACGGTCATCAAAACGCGCACCTACACACAGAATTACATCTGCATTGTGCATAGTCATGTTTGCTTCGTATGTACCATGCATACCCAACATACCGATGAACTGTTCATCGTTACCTGGATAAGCACCAAGACCCATCAATGTGCTAGTTACTGGGTAGCCCAATAAATGTGCAAGCTCAGTCAATTGCGCTGACGCATTACCTTGAACAACACCACCGCCTGAATAAATAATCGGGCGTTTCGCATGAATTAATTCATCAATTGCTTTACGAATTTGACCTGAGTGACCACGGTGTGGTGGTTGATACGAACGCATCTTCACTTTTTCAGGATATTCGTATGCAAATTTTTCTGCAGGGTTGGTCGCATCCTTAGGAATATCGACAACTACAGGACCTGGGCGGCCTGATGATGCAATATAAAATGCTTTTTTGATGATTGCAGGAATTTCACTTGCGTGACGCACTTGAAAGCTGTGCTTAACGATTGGACGCGAAATACCAACCATATCCGTTTCTTGGAACGCATCTTCACCGATTAAATGGCTTGCAACCTGACCAGACAAAATCACCATTGGGATTGAGTCCATATAAGCAGTAGCAATTGGCGTTACGGTATTTGTTGCGCCCGGACCAGATGTGACGAGAACCACACCTGTTTTACCCGTTACACGTGAGTAAGCATCAGCCATATGGCCCGCTGCTTGTTCATGACGTACGAGGTAATGATTTATTTTGTCTTGTTGAAATAGCGCGTCATAAATATGGAGTACTGCGCCGCCTGGGTATCCAAAAACATGTTCAACGCCTTCGTCCGCTAAAGCGCGAACAAGCATTTCACCACCAGATAAAAGTTCCAACGTGATTCACCCTAATCTTTTTTCACGCACAAATGGAGGGCATTTGTCGTGGTTAATTCATTAACTGTGTGCTCTGTTATAGCACACAAATTTCATAGTTTTCATAGCAATAAGAAAAAAATCTGACCTGCTTGCTGTTTGAGCAATATGGGGTCTAAAACATGTTGGGATAAACATATTTTGTTGGCTTTGTTCAACGTCTCGGCTAGAGAAGATGTCCATTGCTAAAATGCACTCATTCGAAGGGTGATCGATCTAAGGCATATAAAACTAAAGACAGCATTTTTGTGGTTTCGACCATTAAAGTCAAGTTTAAAGATTGGCTTTTTTCTGATTAATTACAGACCGACTGTTTTTTATTCAACAACCTGTTGCAGTTATTCTTAACAGTTGCTTCATTCATAACAATTTATTCAAATAACCATTAAAAACTTTTATAAATCTAATAAATAATTTAAATGAATTATTTCTATTCTTCTGCACTTTTTCAGTTATTACTCCTCTTAGCACTACTGATTTTTAGTGCTTAGGTCACAAAATTGCTCAAAATAAAACCATAACGACTTCCCCAAACTGCGATTACATCGCCCTGTTCGCCCACTTATCTATTCCACCTTAAAAAGGCATAGATTCCAGATTTAAATTAGCGCAAAATTTAGAAATATTCGCCTACATCGCATTCAAAATCACGGAAAGAAATGTTATGAAAATTGCATTCACACCTATTGCGCTATTATGTTCATCATTGTGCTTAGGTTTAACAACTACACAGGTCTCAGCCAAAGAATATTACAAATGGGTGGATTCGAAAGGTTCAACACATTACACCACTACACCGCCACCTAAGAATGCTCAGCGTAAAGGTAAAGTAAATACTTATGGTGCAAGCCAATCTACTCAAGCCAATCCAACCCAAAATAATGAAAATGTTTCACGTGAAGCAGAGAAACAAGAACAGCAACAACAAGACCAACAACGAGAAGCCAATGACGCCCTTCGCCAAGGTCAAGCAGTTTCTGCCGCACCTCAATAAGATTGATCAAAACACTGCAGTTTAAATTCGATTATTTATCTTGCGAACGCATTGCAAAATTCACTCTAAGTGCTTTTTGCGCTATGCTGTAGCACAAACTTTTTAACCGTTATTTCTAATTTACGTTTATGACTACTCACATTGACCCTGAATATCAAGCCAGTGCGATTGAACCAAGCGTCCAACAGGACTGGGAAACTCGCAAAGCCTTTAAAGTTGCCGACCAAGTAGAAGGCCCACGTCGTTATATCCTTTCGATGTTCCCTTACCCAAGTGGCAAACTCCATATGGGTCATGTGCGTAACTACACCATTGGTGACGTAATTAGCCGTTTCCATCGCCTGCAAGGTGAAACTGTACTTCAACCTATGGGTTGGGATGCTTTCGGTCTTCCTGCTGAAAATGCTGCAATTGCGCATCAAGTTGCACCAGCAAAATGGACTTTTGAAAATATCGATTACATGCGTAATCAGCTTAAAAAGTTAGGTCTTTCTGTGGATTGGGATCGTGAATTTGCGACCTGTACACCAGAATACTACCGTTGGGAACAGTGGTTATTTGTTCAACTTTATAAAAAAGGTCTGATCTACCGTAAACTTTCAACAGTAAACTGGGATCCAGTCGACCAAACTGTTCTTGCAAATGAACAAGTTGAAAATGGACGCGGTTGGCGTTCAGGTGCGTTGGTGGAAAAACGTGATATTCCAATGTACTACTTCCGCATCACTGACTATGCGCAAGAATTACTTGACGATTTAGACACGCTAAAAGACGGTTGGCCACAACAAGTGTTGACCATGCAACGTAACTGGATTGGTCGCTCACAAGGGATGGACATTACCTTCCCATCAGCGAATCCAGAAATTTATGCAGATGGTTTAACGGTATTTACGACTCGTGCTGATACCTTAATGGGCGTGACCTATGTTGCCGTTGCAGCAGAGCACCCAATGGCACTTAAAGCAGCTGAAAACAACCCGGATCTTGCAGCATTTATCGAAGAATGCCGTATGGGTTCAGTTGCAGAAGCAGATCTAGCAACTGCTGAGAAGAAAGGCATGGCAACAGGTCTTTCTGTGAAGCACCCTGTCACTGGCGAAGAAGTTCCGGTTTGGATCGCAAACTACGTATTAATGTCTTACGGTTCAGGCGCAGTGATGGCAGTTCCATCACACGATGAACGTGACTTTGAATTTGCCAACAAATACGGCTTAACCATTAAGCAAGTGATTGATGCCAAAGGCGCTGATGATGCAGACTTTGACGCAACTCAATGGCAAGAATGGTACGGCTCGAAAGAAGGTAAACTTGTTAATTCAGGCGAATTTGATGGTTTAGATTTCCAAGGCGCATACGATGCATTCCTTGCGAAATTAGAACCAACAGAGCTTGCGAATTCTAAAGTTCAATTCCGTTTACGTGACTGGGGTGTATCTCGTCAGCGTTATTGGGGTTGTCCAATTCCAATGATTAACTGTAATACATGTGGTCAAGTGCCAGTACCTGAAGAGCAGCTTCCTGTTGTACTTCCAACTGACGTTGTACCAGATGGTTCAGGTAATCCATTGAACAAAATGCCTGAATTCTACGAAACAACGTGCCCATGCTGTGGTGGGGACGCTCGTCGTGAAACAGATACGCTCGATACATTCGTAGAATCTTCTTGGTACTATGCACGTTATGCATCTCCAGACTTCACTGGCGGTATGGTGAAACCTGAAGCAGGCCAAACTTGGCTTCCTGTGAACCAATACATCGGTGGTGTTGAACACGCGATTCTGCATTTATTATATGCGCGCTTCTTCCACAAACTCATGCGTGATGAAGGCGTAGTTCAAGGCAACGAACCATTCACTAATCTGTTAACTCAAGGTATGGTGCTTGCTGATACTTACTACCGTGAAGCGGATTCAGGTAAGAAAACGTGGTTTAACCCTGCTGACATTGAACTTGAGCGTGACGAGAAAGGTCGTATCACTTCTGCTAAATATAAAGAAGATGGTCAAGACGTTATCGTTGGTGGTCAAGAGAAAATGTCGAAGTCGAAAAATAACGGTATCGACCCACAAGCGATTATTGACCAATACGGCGCAGATACTGCTCGTGTATTCATGATGTTTGCTGCGCCACCAGATCAATCACTTGAATGGTCTGATGCCGGTGTTGAAGGCGCAAACCGCTTCTTGAAACGTGTATGGCGTTTAACGACTGGCTTCCTTGAACAAGGCAAGCAAGCAACTGCGATTGATAAAGCTGCGCTTTCAACTGCTGCACAAGACCTACGTCGTAAAACACATGAAACCATCCAAAAAGTGGGTGATGACATTTCACGTCGTCATGCATTTAACACTGCTATTGCAGCGATGATGGAACTTCTAAACGCAAACAATAAGTTTGAAGTAAAAGATGATAACGATGCCGCCGTTGCACGTGAATCTATTACCGCACTTTTAACTTTACTTGCACCATTTGCACCGCACTTGAGTCAAACATTATTGGCTGAGTTTGGTATCGAATTAACATCAGCACAATTCCCACAAGTGGATGAATCTGCATTAACTCGCAATACACAAACCATCGTAGTTCAAGTAAATGGTAAACTTCGTGGCAAATTAGAAGTTTCTGTAGATGCGGCGAAAGATGACATCTTGACACAAGCAAAAGCATTACCTGAAATACAGCAATTCTTGACCGGTCCAACAAAGAAAGAAATCGTTGTACCAGGTAAGTTAGTGAACTTGGTGGTTTAATATCCTTATGTTCCCTCTCCTGAAGAATTGTTTAAGCACTGCTTTAAACAATTCTGCAAGTGAGGGTTAGGGAGAGCTAAGTTGAAAAAATCACCCTCATCCTAGCCTTCCCCCAGAGGGAGAAGGAACTTTATGAAGGAATTCACAATTCCCAAACAAAGCCCGTTGCCAGTCAACGGGCTTTGACTTTACAATCCACACAGGATTTCAAAAATTATCCCTTTCGGGAAACAGAGGACACCACATGCATTTGGTTCAACGTGTTGCTGCAATTGTATTAACTTTGGGCCTAAGCGCAGGCATGGTCGGTTGTGGATTTCACTTAAAAGGTGCCAATCCTGCTTCTGTACCAGTTGCCTATTCTAAAATGCGTCTCGTCCTGCCTGAAGAGACCGATGACCTCCATGAAAAATTGGCTATCTATTTAGGTTCTGCCGGCGTACAACTAAGCAATAATCCTGATGCCTATGTCCTCCACGTACTCGATTACACCCCTCGTCGTTTAGAGTTAAATGGTAAGTTGGTAGAAACCTTACTGCGTCTAAACGTTACGTTCCGTATTGAAGATGCACAAGGTAATCCAGTCACTGAACCTCGTACATTAATGGCAACACGCAGTTACCAATATGACGTAGCAACGGTGAATACCGATGACCAAGAAGAAAAATATCTAAAACAAGTGATTATTGATGATATTGCACAACAGATTGTGCGTCAGATTTCTTCAAACCGCCTACCAAAAGCCAATCCATTAACCGCACCTAGCAAAGCTGAGTAAAACCGTCCATGAAACTTGACTACCTTCAGGCATTAAAACGTGTTGATGACGCTCAAGGTGCCTGGGTGTTGCATGGTCAAGAACCCTTACTCGAACAAAATTTACTGGATGCATTTCGTAAGAGCTGGAATAGCCGAGAAGTTGAACGTCAACGTTATGACATCAGTTCAGCTTCCGATTGGAAAAATGTCTTTAATGCGCTCAATAGCCTGTCATTATTTTCTAATCAATTAGCCATTGAGGCGCATGGCAACATTAAACCCGATGCCAGTGCGTTAAAATTATTAAAAAGCTATTTGCAACATAACGAAAGTAATTTACTACTCATTGTTATGCCTAAGCAGGATAGCAGCAGCTTAAAAACCAGCTTTTTTCAAACCATCGATGCCAATGGTGTCAATGTTGCACTGACTGCCAATTATCCCAAAGACCGTCAACAAATTTTGGCCGTTGAAGCACAAAAACTCGGCATTCAACTCGCCAATGATGCATGGCAATGGTTAGAACAGCATCATGAACATAACTTACTTGCAGCCAAGAATAGTTTGATGCGAGTTGCGGATACCTATCCTGAAGCAGACATCATACAAATTGATCATTTGTATGCTTGCTTACAAGATCAGTCACGCTACACCACTTACGATTTAAATGATGCCATGCTGCAAGGCAATTTGGCTCAATCAATTAAAATTTTTCAATATTTGATTGCCTCTGGTGAGCCAATGTCACTCATTTTATGGAGTATCAGCAAGGAAATGCGCTTGCTGATGCAACTGTTTGAGCAACCACAAAATGCTTTACAGCTGGGTATTTGGAAAACGAAAATTGGATTATATCAACAAGCGCTACGCCGCTTGAATGCCAATGAATTTCTGACTTGGCCTGCTCTATTACTTCGTTTAGACGCGTCAATTAAAGGTTTAGGTCATGAAAATCCTGAGCACTTAGTACAACAAGCCATTGCCAGCTTGTGTGGGCGCAGACTCTTCTAGTCTAATGAAAAGGCTGTAATAACCTGCATTTCAGCATAAAAGAATAATTATCATTTCTATTTGTTCAAAAAGTTCACAATTTATCCGTATTTAAATCTTATAATTCAATCATCTTTCTAAACTTTTAACTACCAACCATGCCAAAAATAAAACCAGCAAAATTGATCGTAGCCATCATCGTTGCTTTGGCAATCGCTGTCACTGCATGGCATTTCCTAAAACCTAAAGAAACTCAGCCGCAATATATTACTGCTGAAGTGAGTCGTGGTGACATTGAAAACTCTGTACTTGCAACAGGTGTACTTGAAGCAACCAAAATGGTGAGTGTTGGTGCACAGGTTTCTGGTCAGGTGAAAAAGATGTATGTGCAACTCGGTGATGAAGTGAAACAAGGTCAGCTGATTGCCCGTATTGACTCGGTACGTCAGGAAAATGATTTAAAAACTGCAGAAGCCAGCATCAAAAACCAACAAGCGCAATTGGCAGTTAAACAAGCAAATCTTGCAAAAGTCCAAGCTGAATATAATCGTCAACAAGCAATGTACGCTCAAGACGCGACTAGTCGTGCAGAACTTGAATCTGCGCTAGCAAGTTATAAAACTGCGCAAGCTGATATTGCAGCCATTAATGCACAAATCGAACAATCACGTTTAACTTTAGCGACTGCAAAAGAAGACTTAGGCTATACACAAATTGTTGCACCTATGGATGGAACCATCGTGGCGATTGTGACTGAAGAAGGTCAAACCGTAAATGCCAACCAAAGTGCGCCGACCATTGTGAAATTGGCAAAATTGGATACCATGACCATTAAAGCTGAAATTTCTGAAGCAGATGTGATGAAAGTTCAAGAAGGTCAAAATGTCTACTTTACAACGCTTGGTGATAGCGAAACAAAACACTTCGCAACATTACGTCAAGTTGAACCAGCGCCTAATTCAATTAACACTGAAAGCAATAGCAATACATCGTCATCATCAAGTACCGCTGTGTATTACAACGCACTATTTGATGTACCCAATGAAGACGGCAAATTACGTATTGATATGACCGCTCAAGTTTATATTATTTTAGATG
Organism: Acinetobacter sp. YH01019; assembly: GCF_013420285.1. NCBI lineage: Bacteria > Pseudomonadati > Pseudomonadota > Gammaproteobacteria > Moraxellales > Moraxellaceae > Acinetobacter > Acinetobacter sp. YH01019. The sequence goes on along the minus strand of NZ_VOYM01000074.1, from coordinate 3,998 downwards.
AAGCGAAGAATGTTCTCACTGTGCCTGCTGCTGCAGTACAAACTTCTAACCGTCCGCAGCGTAACCGTAACAGCACAAATACTGAAGGTGAAGTTGCTCCAAAAAATACCAATGAAGCTTCAAAACAAAGTAAAGACAATCAAAATCGTCCTAAACGCTTAGAACTGACTGAAGCTGAAAAAGCATTAGTCAAACAAGGCAAAGCCAGCGTTGCGATGGTTCGTGTACTACAAGCCGATGGTTCTGCTCAACCACAACCGGTATTACTCGGTTTAAATAACCGTGTGACCGCACAAGTGATCCGTGGCTTAAAACAGGGTGACAAAGTCGTGATTGCCGACGGTTCTGATACTTCAAATGATTCAGCTAAACGCAGCAACCGTGGTGGTGCTGGCGGCCCAATGAGAATGTAATCATGAGTCAACATCAAACACCTCTACTCGAGGTCAAGAATCTGACGCGTGAATTCCCTGCCGGAGAAAACACCGTCCAGATTCTAAAAGGGGTGAATCTTGAGATTTACCCTGGTGAATTAGTGGCTATTGTCGGTCAATCTGGTTCAGGTAAATCAACCCTAATGAACATTTTAGGTTGCCTAGATAAACCCACAAATGGCAGCTACAAAGTCAAAGGGCGCGAAACGCGTGAACTTGAACCAGATGAACTGGCACAGTTACGCCGTGAATATTTTGGCTTTATTTTCCAGCGTTATCACTTACTCGGTGATTTGAATGCTGCAGGTAACGTTGAAGTTCCCGCAATCTATGCCGGTGCAGATGCAACCGAACGCAATGCACGTGCCAAGCAACTGCTGACTGACTTAGGACTGGGTGAAAAAACCCAAAACCGTCCGAGCCAACTTTCGGGTGGTCAGCAACAACGTGTGTCGATTGCGCGTGCCCTCATGAATGGTGGCGATGTTATTCTTGCCGATGAACCGACCGGTGCATTGGATAAGAATAGTGGTATTGAAGTGATGCGGATTTTGCGCGAACTCAATGCCAAAGGTCATACTATTATATTGGTCACTCACGATCATAATGTTGCGAAAAATGCGACGCGAATTATTGAAATTTCTGACGGTAATATCATCTCAGATCAGCCCAATGTGCCTGAAACAGATGATGAACCTTTAGAAAAACAACAACTCGTTCCAAACACACAGAAAAAAACCTCGAGCTGGCGCTCAGCCGTTGACCGTTTAGGTGAAGCCTTCCGTATGGCGATTTTAGCCATGAATGCTCACCGTATGCGTACATTTTTAACCATGCTCGGGATCATTATTGGTATCGCTTCTGTGGTTTCTGTTGTGGCTCTTGGGAATGGTTCACAAAAGCAAATTTTAGAAAATATCAGCAGTTTAGGTACCAATACCATCACGGTGTATCAAGGTCGAGGCTTTGGTGATAATTCCAGATCCTCCCAAGTAAAAACATTGGTTCCAGCTGATGCGACAGCCCTTGCTGAGCAGCCTTATGTCGATGGCGTTAGTCCTTCAGTCAATTCATCTGTCACAGCACGTTTTAAAGATACAGAAGCGTCGACCACAGTGAATGGCGTGAGTGAAGATTTCTTCTATGTCAAAGGAATGAACTTCGCTTCTGGTCAGCCTTTTGATAAAGAAAGTGTGAATGAGCAAGCGCAAGATGTGGTGATTGATAGTAATACTAAAAATACCTTCTTTGCCGATGGCACCAACCCTGTGGGTCAAGTGATTTTATTAGGCAGTGTGCCGAGCCGTATCATTGGCGTGATCGAAGAACAAAAAAGCATGATGGGCAACTCAGATAGCCTGAATGTGTATTTGCCTTATTCAACGGTCATGAGTCGTATGCTAGGTCAGTCGAATGTGCGCAGCATTATTGTCCGAGTGAAAGATGAATACCCAAGTGCTGCTGCTGAGAACGCCATATTAAACTTATTGGTGCAACGTCATGGCGCGCAAGATGTCTTTACACAGAACTCCGATAGTATCCGTGAAACCATTCAACAAACTACGCAAACGATGACCTTATTGGTGTCTGCGATTGCGGTAATTTCATTGATCGTCGGTGGTATTGGGGTCATGAACATTATGTTGGTTTCTGTGACGGAGCGTACTCAAGAAATTGGTGTACGTATGGCCGTGGGTGCCCGTCAAAGTGATATTTTACAGCAGTTCCTGATTGAGGCGGTGTTGGTGTGTATCTTAGGCGGTGTGCTTGGGGTTTTATTATCTTTAGGTATTGGACAATTGATTAGTCATTTTGCCGGTGGAACATTCCAAATGGCCTACTCAACGACATCTATCGTTGCTGCATTTGTCTGCTCAAGTATGATTGGTATTGTGTTTGGCTTTATTCCTGCACGTAATGCCGCACAGCTTAACCCTGTCGATGCGCTTTCTCGCGAATAAGGAAATAATGATGCAAATGACGTTAACTAAACTTGCAAGTGCCTTCATTCTCGGAAGTAGCTTAGTCGGCTGTGCCGCTGTGGTTAAGACGCCTTATGAAGCCCCTGCAACACAAATCCCGACGCAATTTCAAAATGCGAAAGCCATGAGTCAGCAAGTTCATGCCGATACTTATGCTGACCAATGGTGGACATTGTTTAATGATGCTCAATTAAACCAGTTGGTGAATCAAGTTTTAGCGGCCAATACAGACCTTGCTGTAGCAGGTATTAATTTACAGCAAGCTCGACTACAAGCAGGTTTGGCTGAAAATAAACAAGGGCCACGCGTGAGTTCAAGTGTTTCAACTGGACATAACTTTGACCTTAACTCAGGTGATGACTCATCAAAAGGTATATCACTCAGTGGTGGCGTTAGTTATGAAGTAGATTTATTTGGTCGCTTGGCCAGCCAGACAGAGGCAGCAAAATGGGAAGCTTTAGCAACTGAACAAGACCTGCAAGCCACTGCTCAAAGCTTGATTGCGACAACAGCAAACCTATATTGGCAACTTGGCTATTTAAATGAGCGCTACAGTATTGCGCAGCAAAACTTAGCCAGTACGCAAAAAACCTATGATTTGGTCAAGGTGCAATACAAAGCTGGCGCCGTATCAGGTTTAGATCTAACGCAAGCGGAACAATCTGTACAAAGTCAAAAATCGACATTAAGCCAAATTGCCCAACAAAAAGTAGAAACGCGTACTGCATTGGCTGTGTTATTGCATCAACCTGTGCAACAACTGAATATTTCAGAGCCGCAGCGTTTACCTCGAATTGTATTACCGACGATTGCAGCAGGTTTACCTGCCGAGTTGTTGTCTCGCCGTCCAGATTTACAAGCGAGCGAATTAAGATTACGTAAAGCTTTGGCAAATAAAGATGCAACGAAAGCGAGTTACTACCCTTCGATTAGTTTGACTGGCAGTTTAGGCTCGAGTAGTACCTCTTTGAGTAATTTATTACAAAACCCAGCTTTGGCTTTGGGTGCAAGTTTAAGTTTACCTTTCTTGCAATATAACGATATGAAGAAAGACCTTGCGATTAGTGATTTAGATTATGAAAAATCTATTATTCAATATCGTCAGACCTTGTATCAGGCTTTTGCCGATGTGGAAAATGCGCTATCCAACCGCACTGAGTTAAGTCAACAAGTTGCTTTGCAAGAGCGTAATGTACAGCTTGCAGAAAAGACTGAGCGTTTGACTGAAGTACGCTATCGTAATGGTGCAATTGCGTTGAAAAACTTGTTAGATGCACAAGAGACCACACGTAATGCTCGACTATCTTTGGTTCAAACCAAGCAGAGTCAATATAATGCTTATGTGACTTTAATGCAGGCATTGGGTGGAAGTCCGATTCAGCAGTTACCTTGATTTAAAATAAAAAAGCCCGAGAGGGCTTTTTTAAACTGATCTATTTTCAAGTTGTCTTTCAAACGGCTTTGTTGCACAAACCTATCTGTAAAGGCTTTTTCAGCGATATAATTTTCAAATGAAGAAGCCTGCACACAAAATCTACCGCACAACCAATTGGCCCGCATATAACCGAGCACTTATGAGTCG
>NZ_VOYM01000073.1:0-14738 GCF_013420285.1 Acinetobacter sp. YH01019 | reverse complement strand
GAGATGGTTTTCCCATTGTTTTCGGATATAGATCAAAAAAGTGGAATAGTCTGCATGGCCATCTTGCAGCTGGATTTTCTTTGCACCACCTTTGCTTGGCTCTTTGGGGTTATAGCGTTTGAAATATTGTTCGGCTGTCCGTTCAATACCGTCATTGGCTTTGAGAGAGAACATCAGGTGACAGTGGGGCTGATCTTCGCCACTGATGCGTGATTTTACGTTGTGTATGGCGTATGAGTGCGGATATTGCTGTGGGACTATGTGTTTGTCAAAAAACGTCTCTATGAGCGTTTTACGCTGTTCTGGCGTAAACTCATTCGGTAGGGCAATTTCATACTCCATGTAGGCCTTGGCATTGGCTCGTTCATAAGTATCAGCGGCTTGCCAAAATTCAATCGGATCTTTCACCCAGGACGGCATGCATTTGCCAAGTTCAACATGTTCCAGCACCTCATTAGTGTTTTTGCGAACTTGCTCATATTGCATTAGCCGGGCAATGTAGAGGTAATGGCCCATGGCATAACCTTTATTTTTGCTTTTCACACTGAAATGGTAGCTGGCCATGTTCACCTTTTTGTTGGTTTGGGACCGGTTTTTATGCAGTGAAACGGAATGAAAACCGTCCGGATTTGCAATGCCTCAATGGCTGAAAAATCCGGTTGAAGGGGGTCAAGGGGGAATCGCCCCATTGCGTACTAGTTTCTCCGATCAGGAGAAACTGTCAAGTGCGAATTATTTAAAATAAAAATAAAATTTCTTTTCAAGAAATTTTATTTTTATTTTAAATAATTATTTTCAGACTGCCCTCTTTAAATATGGTAAAACCATATTTAAAGAGGTTGCAGTTCTGAAAATTAGGCGGCAGATGATATGACCCAGGAAAAAGCAAAAAAGCGTGGTCGACCAGCTCAGTTACTTCAGAGAGCAGAGTTACATGCTTTCGTGGATTTTTTATTAGAGAACAATCGACGTACTGAATTACAGAATCAGGTCATTGATGCATTGGAGGCTGAAGACTTTAATTTTGAGATGTTGTCTGAAGCACAGAAAATATTAGTCAAAGAAGCATTAAAACCTTACAGAGAGCATCTGAAGCTTCAGCTGCTGTTTGATGAGCTGTCTAAAAATCCTAGACAGACTGAATATGAAGCTAAATTTATCGAGTTGTTTCATGCATACCAGGACAATCAACTGGGTGTTGCTGAACTGAATATTCTGAAGATGATGTGTACCCGATATCTGAATTTCAAAGCTCAAAAACTGCAATATGCTGATTTGGAGCTGTACTTGAGTCAGATCCAGAAAAAAGATGCAGGGAAAAAGCGTAAAGCTGAAAACAATCGAAAGTATCAGCTCGGTGGCGCTGTGATTGCTGCTTATAAAGAATTGGGTCTTAATATTGATACCTTGACACCAGATCAAGTTAGAAAAGCCATTGTAGGAAATAAGAGGATCATCAATAAGATCGAAAAATCTATAATATTTGAGCAGATTGATATGGATCTTGGTACTTTGTACTTCAGGTGGCCAATATTTCTGAAGGTCATTGATAAATTAGCAATGATTGAGTATGAGGGTGAAGTCGTTCCTGAGTATATAAAAGAAATTTATTTAGCTTTATCAGAGTGTAAGGCAGGAAAAAATAGTTAAAAATAATTAGATTAACAGAAGTTATCTTTAGTAATAAAAAGCCTGATATATCAGGCTTCTCAGTGATTGATTGGATTTAGATATCCATTTTCTTAAACAATAAGAAGGGTAAATTCCGAATAATCATGATGATGATTGCCAATTTGCCAGGTGTGTAGAATATTGCAATAAAAAACCCCGGTATCCTGCCAGGGTTTTATAGTGTTTATGCGGGTTTCAAGCCACAAAAGACTAAAGACGATTCATAACTCAATAGTCAAAGTTGAAGAAGTGTTCTGGGAAACAAGAAAGGAAGGCTTTTTGAATGTCGCTGTATTCACCTTCTGGATGTTCCTCTAGATAACGTCGAGTCCAAATGACTGTTGCTTCATAGTCGTTAAAGCTCGGGTCGAGTTGTAAAAAAATCCAGAGTTCATGTGCTTTTTGAATGAAAAAGTCATTGATGATCATGAGGGCAATTTTCTTTTCAGCGTTTGAATTAGGGTATGAGTACATAGTATGTCTCCTATAGAGATGATAAATAGTTTCGTTGATAAACTATTTATAACACATAAAATAATGTGTTTAACACATAATTTTATGTGTTTTTATGTAAATATAACCCTATGCTATAATCTCAAAACACGATTTCTATAAATTTAATCAAATGCCATATACTGAATTTCAACGTCTTATCGGTAAAGCAGGGCTTTCAATTAAGGAATTTGCTGCCTTATTGGATATGAAACCCAATTCGATTACGAATTACAGTAAACAAGGTGTGGTTCCTACACATATCGCTGTAATCGTTGCGTTGATTTCTACGATGAAAGATGAGGGATTAGATTTCTATCCAATTTTTGAAAAAATTAAGTCGTATTCAAAAGAGTAAAACTCTCATTTTTTGATAGCTGTAAGCTTTTTAGTAGAGATTGATGACGTAAAAAATGCCTGAACTTCAGGCATTTTTTTATTTTGAGGTACTTATAAACCTCAATAGAACTTTTCAATAAAGTTTCGATTTTTGAGAACCAGGATGTTCATCAAAGTACCTTACGTTCTGAGATCTTAGGACGGGCAATCGTTAAACCGGACATTTCTACTTGGGGCTTACACCTGAATTTCGTATATGAGATTTTATGTTAAGTAGCCATTTTAGTGCTACTTCATTCACGTAGAGAGAGCACAACCTTCATTGGAGGAGATGCTTCACTACACTTAAAAGAGAGTTAGAATTGAAATATAAAAGCAAAAAGCATAAACATACCAATAGCTGAAACTAAAGACATGAATACAAAACCGATAAATGTAATGAAGTCAGTAGGAGGTAATAATCCATATCCTGTATAGAAACCAATTATCAGAGCTAAGATTAAAAAGAACTGAGCAGTAAATCGTTTACTATCTTCTCTTTGTTTATTTGATCTTTCAAACTGATCAAGCATTTTTTTATGATCTTCTTTATTCATAATAATCTGCATATAAATTATATAGGTATATCATACTGTATTCATTAGCCACACCCCAAAGTAACGTCATGGCAGCCAAAATTCTCAATCTAAAATCAATGGTTTAGAAGCCACGAAATATCATCTTAGCCACGATTAAAACAAGTCTTAGATTTATACGTGCCATTAAAATATTATAACGTGTAGCAATACTATACGTTTTAGTGTAAAGTTTTACTATACACAGGAATAGTATTGTGATTGTAGATTTTAAACACAAAGGATTGGAAAGGTTTTTTAACACAGGTTCTATTTCAGGTATTCAGGCAAAACATTCAACTAAATTACAAAGACAGTTAACGGCATTGAATGAAGCGCAAAGTATAGAAGAAATGAATTTCCCTGGGTGGAAACTGCATCCGTTGAAAGGCAATTTAAAAGATCATTGGGCAATTACTGTTAATGCAAATTGGCGTATGACTTTTACTTTTAAAAATGGCAATGCTCATATCGTTGACTATCAGGATTATCATTGAGGTGAATTATGACAATGTATAACCCAGCACATGCAGGAGAATTGGTTTCTGAATGGTTAGATGGTTTAAAAGAGGAAGGACAAACCATCACTGTTACTGAACTTGCAGATCGGATAAAAGTAACTAGAACTTTGTTGTCTAGAATTATTCATGGTAAAGCTCCCGTGAGCGCAGATATAGCTTTGCGTCTACATGATGCTTTGGGTATCAGTGCCGATCTTTTAATGCGTGTTCAATCCAAACATTCTCTATGGGTCGAATCTCAGAAGCAGCGACCTGAAATTAAGCCATTTTTTATAAGCTGCTAATTTTAGATTTGATTTTAAAAGAGGACTCCTGTCCTCTTTTTTCTGTCTATTATTATTTTCTATAAGAGATTTTATGTTAAATAAACAATTTATCTATGCGAAATTTCATTGTTTTTTTTGCCTAAGTTCACTAACAGTTTTTAAAATTTGCAATGAAATTCCTATTGATGAACCTGAAGGAACTTTTAATTCAGAATTATTTGATTGATGCGCTGGAGTTATTGCACGTTGTGTTAACACTCCTAAAGCAATGCCTTCTTCATTGACAATAGGTCCTCCACTCGCACCACTATGCATACCATTGTCTATATAAAAAACGTCTGTTTCTATTTTTATATTTTGGGAGTTATCATCAGCAAAAATACGACGAATATTCCCAACATAACCTTGCTTAATTATTGAGCCTGTCATATCTGCTAAATAACCTTCCTCTCTAATTGCTTTGATAAACTTATCTGCACCAAATGATTCTGGATCGATAATTTTTTCAAGAGAAAATGGGATATTAAGTTCATCTGAATAGCCTGCAATAAACACTCTTTGACCTAAATCTACTGAATTAATACTTGCTGGTAGAAATGGAAATTTGAATATCTGTTCTACTTTTGGTCGTAATACAGCTATATCTAGTTGTATTATTTCCTTAAAAGATGGGACGTTAATCCCAAAAGAACAAAAACATACTGCATATTCAACTAAGGGAAGTTCGGGAAATTTTATAAGAATTCTTTGTTGTGGATGCCTATAATCTTCTTCTTTTATAGGCATCCTACCAGTTACTACATGTGCAGCGGTTATAACCTCACCTATATTAGTAAAGCTAAAACAGGTGCCTTCACTTATGATTTCATCACCCTCAAAAACCGTCACATATCCACAGCAGCTTTGGATTTTTTCATATAAATCTTTAAACATAGTTCTGATCTATTTTTAGCTTAAAATAAGATATTTATGTTCAGTATTAAGCATAAATTTTAAAATTATTATATAGTTAAGTGAACTAAAACTTAATATGAGAGATAATAATGTTACCAACACATGTAATTCAAGAATGTACTAGCTGCCAAGTAGAAACTTCTCATATCAAGAATCTAGCACGCATAGATTTAATGAAATCAAACTTATCTATTGATCAACAAGCAACACGTTCAGATGAAATATTTGAAAAAAAAGAAATTTTTTATTTTGAATGTGATAACTGTAAGACTGTTAGCTTTAAAGCAAAATAATTTTGAGGTTTAGTTTAAATATAAAAAAGGAGCTATAGCTCCTTTTTTATTAATGATTTTTTAAGTCTTTTAACATTGCTTCACGTAGAATTTTATTCATGCGTGTCTGATAGCCTTTCCCTTGTGCTTTTAACCATGCCAGTACATCAGCATCAAGACGAACAGAGGTTTGTTGCTTCACTGGACGATAAAATTGCCCATGACGAATAGCATTACTCCAGTCCGTAATTTCAGGAATATCTGATAGATCTAGCTGATCGTCAGGAACCGCTCCCTTAGCAAGCAAGCGTTCAATTTCAGCATCTTGCTTGTTACCGAAATTTTCATTCAGCTCTTTGCGTGTATATCTAACCATGCTCATATTGATTTCGCTCCGCCTTAGTTACCTGTCTGGCACTAATGATTCGTATGATTTCACAGTCATCTTCATCAAAGATGGTGTGAGCTACTAGTAGCATTAGTACGCCTTTTACTTTTCCAATAGTTTGCCAACGTTCTTCACCATCGGTATGTCTGTCCTGGATTGAGATCCTCAGCGGATCTTCAAAAACAAGGCTTGCCGTTTCGAAAGAGACATCGTGCTTTTTCTGATTCTTTCGATTCTTTGCCTCATCCCATTCGAAATACTGTTCCATAAAAAACATTCAAATTTGTATATACAATAATGTATCACAAAATTGTATCACTCAACATGATTGGTGTAATTTTTAGTCAAAATTATTGGCAAAACATTCCAAAACTGCTCATAAAAAAGCCGACTTGTTTCCAAGCCGGCTTTTCGACATCATCGAGCACATTATTTATAGCATAAGTTTTTGATTTTTATAAATTTCAATGTATGCATTTCGTATAACGCCCATTATGTTAAATGGGTGGATTATTTTCATTAATGATCCCAAAAGCTTTTCTCCATGCCTGAGGGCTGGTGCCATATTTTTCACGAAAATTTTTTCTAAATGACACGGTATTATTAAAACCTGAAAGCTCGGTTATCTTTTCGATAGACAAGTTTGTCGTTTCTAAAAGTTCACAACTTAATCTGATTCTTTCAGTATTCAGCCAATCGACTAGGGTCATGCCTGTCGCTTTCTTAAAATGCCGTGTGAACGTCCTGCGTGTCATATGTGTCCGTTCAGCGAGGCTTTCAATATTATGTTGTAAAGCTAAATTCTTTCTTAAAAAATCAAGTAATACATTAATTTGTGCATCTTGGCTCGATTCTGCGACTGGCTGTTCAATAAACTGAGCTTGCCCACCTTCACGGTGAGGCGGGATCACCATTACTCTAGAGACTTTATTCGCAATTCGTGCATTATAGATTTCACGTACCAAGTACAAGCAGCAGTCTAACGCTGCGCCTGTTCCAGCAGAGGTTACGATCCTTTGGTCCTCTACATACAGGGCGTCATTATCAAGCTGAACCTGTGGAAATCGTTCACTAAAATCTTGTTCAGCCATCCAGTGCGTAGCTGCTTTTTTATGGTCAAGCAGCCCTGCATATGCCAATGCATAAGTTCCATAGCATAACCCTACAATTCTAATTCCAGTCTGATATGCACAATTTAGGGCATTGATAAGTACTTCTTCAGGCTCATGATTAAAATCATCCCATCCAGGAATAATAATAAGATCCGACTCTTTAATGAGTTCGATCCCCCCATCAGGGATAATCATCATAGACTGTTCTGTTTTTACGGGTTGGCCATCTATAGAAAAAATTTTCAGATCAAATAAGCGTTTATCTTCAATCCTGATATTGAAAATGATATGGGGGATAGAGAAGTGAAATGGATTTATATTGGGATAAACGAACAATCCAATCACTGGTATAGCCATTCGGTCTACCTCTCTAAAATAATAAATATAGCATGTTGTCCCAATAGTTTCGATGATTGTCCTTAAAGACAATTTTATTGCTTAATTTTTCCTATCATGATTCGAGTATGACTAAATGATTGGATCTGGAACATGAATAAAATTTTAAGTAGCTCTGTTATTGCACTCTCTCTGGCAATGGCTTCAGTCCATTTATATGCGAATGATAAGGTGGTTCAGCGAGATACTTCTAAAGTTACGCATATACAAGAAATTCGCAATGCAACGATTAAAGTAACCTATGCTGATACGACTTTTTTAATTGACCCAATGTTTGCTAAAAAAGGATTCTATGAAGGTTTTCCTGATACTCATCGTAGCTATTTACGGAACCCATTAGTCGATTTGCCTATCAAGCCCGAAACGATTTTAGAAGGTGTAGATGCGGTAATCGTGACCCATACCCATTTAGATCATTGGGATGATGCAGCACAAGCGACTATTCCGAAAAACATGCCGTTGTTTGTACAGAATAAAGAAGACCAGAAAATCATTCAGTCACAAGGCTTCAAAGATGTTCGTGTATTAACTCAAGCGACCTTTGAAGGGATTAAGCTCACTAAAACTGGTGGTCAACACGGTACTAATGCCATGTACCGTATTCCTAAGCTTAAAGCTGGATTAGGTGAAGCAATGGGTGTGGTATTTGAAGCTGCTGGCCATGAAACTGTTTATGTGGCAGGAGATACCATCTGGCGTTCTGAAGTTGATCAAGCGATTCAAACATTTAAACCTGATGTGATTGTCTTAAATACAGGTAACGCCTTGGTTGATGGCTTTAAAGAATCCATTATTATGGGCAAAGAAGATACTTATCGTGCAACTCAGAAAACACCAAATGCTAAAGTGGTTGCTGTTCACATGGATGCAATTAACCACATGTCAGTAACACGTGCTGAGCTTGCAGAGTACGTAAAAGACAAAGGGATTCAAGATAAGGTTTTAATTCCTATTGATGGTGAAACGCTTTCTTTCTAAAGAAACTTAAAGAAGTGGAATACTTCCACTTCTTTAAAATCCTAAGCAGAACAAAACAAATATTAGTTAAGTAAAGGAATAGATATGTCAAAATCAGCTTTATTAGTTATCGACTTACAAAATGAATATCTACCTACAGGTAAATTACCATTGGTAAATATTGAACAAGCTGCTGCTAATGCAGTGAAAGTAATTGCGAAGGCCCGTAAACAGGGTACTCAAGTGATTCATGTCCAACATATTGCTGATGCTGAATCTCCTATATTTGAACCTAGCTCAAATGGTATTGAATTTCAGGACACAGTTAAGCCGCAAGAAGATGAATCTGTGATCATTAAAAATCACATCAATGCGTTCTTAAACACGAATCTCAAAGAAATTTTAGATAGCAATCAAGTGACTGAGTTAGTCGTGATTGGTGCTATGAGCCATATGTGTGTTGATGCTGCTGTTCGTGCTGCTTCTGATTTTGGTTATAAGGTAAAAGTTATTCATGATGCTTGTGCAACACTAGACTTGGAATTTAATGGCGTTAAAGTACCTGCTGGTCATGTCCATGCAACATTAATGGCCGCTTTTGAATTTGCATATGCTCAAGTGATATCAACTGAAGATTATGTTAGTTAAAGATTAAGATTTTCTAAAATTAACATAATACACCTTATACGAAATAAAAATGGGAGCCTTAAGCTCCCATTTTTTAAGTAATTTTTTCAAATAAGGCTTGGGTGAGCATCTAAAATTCGAATCAATGTAGCTGCTGGTCCAGTTGGATAGCGTCGTCCCTGTTCCCAATTTTGCAGGGTACGGGGGCTAATATGTAGACGTGCAGCAAATTCATTTTGGCTCAAGCCAGTTTTTTCACGTACTTCTTTAATATCAGGCAATTCGAGTTCTGTAACTCGGCTTGCTTTAACTTCTTTACGTTTGATAGCTCCAGCTTCTTTGATTGAAGCAACCAAGTCATCAAATAAGTTGTTATCCATGAAATTGCTCCTTCACGAGTTGGCGCAGAATGGCGGTTTCCTTATCTGTTAAATTATCTTTTACTGATTTTGGATAAGCCACTAAGAAAAAGATCTGATCATCCTCGGTGACCCAATAATAAATCACCCGTATCCCACCACTTTTCCCTTTGTTACCTTGAGCACAACGTACTTTGCGAATACCACCGCCATTCTTGATTAGGTCACCTCTATCAGGCTGTACCAAAAGATCTTGCTGAAGTTGACGATATTCCTCATCAGATACAAGGTCTTTAATTTGCTTGGTAAAGATGCTGGTTTCAATAAATAACATGGACTCTTTATACGTCAATGGCGTATTTGAATTTTAGCAGTTTCCATAACAAAAAACGAGAGCTGGTAGCTCTCGTTTCGCATAACCACCATTATCTTAAATAAATCTTATATAGATATGAAATTTTAATATAAAAAAACTAGTTAATTGATAGTTTTCCAAGCAAAGACTTTATTCTATTTCTTTTATAATCAATATTTCTCAGAATTTTTATGAAAATTTTAGATGGCGGATTCGGACGCGAACTTGCACGTAGAGGTGCTCCCTTTAGACAACCAGAATGGTCTGCTCTGGCACTAACAGAGGCACCAGAAATTGTAAAAGAAGTACATTTGGACTTCATTCGTGCTGGTGCACAAGTCATTACCACCAATAATTATGCTGTGGTACCATTTCATATTGGTCAGGAACGTTTTGATCGTGAAGTAACGGAACTTGTAAAAATTGCCACCAATCAAGCCAAACTCGCGGTCCAAGAAAGTGGCCAACCTATTCAAATTGCAGGCTGTCTACCACCTTTATTCGGTTCTTATCGCGCAGATCTGTTTGATCAATCTAAGGCCGAAGCTTTAGCAAAACCAATTATTGGAGCACTCTCTCCAGACGTTGACTTTTGGCTTGCAGAAACACAATCTTGCCTCGCAGAAGTAAGAACGATTCATCAGTTACTACCAAAAGACGGACGTGAATTTTGGGTATCATTTACCTTGCAAGACGAACAAGCTCTAACTAAAGCAAAATTACGTTCTGGTGAAAATATCCAACAAGCTGCTCAGCTTGTACATGAACTCGGTGCAAATGCAATTTTATTTAATTGCTGTCAGCCAGAAGTCATTCTAAATGCAATCAAAGAAATCCGTAGCCTACTTCCGTCTGGTGTCAAAATTGGTGCTTATGCAAATGCCTTTCCACCACAAAACAGTGAAGCAACAGCCAATGATGGTTTGGATGAAGTTCGTAAAGATCTAGATCCAGATGCTTATCTAACATTTGCAAAACAGTGGCAACACGCTGGTGCATCCATGATTGGTGGCTGCTGTGGCATAGGTCCTGAACACATTCAGAAACTTTCTCAGTTTTTTCAAGAATAATTTTTATGTCAACTTCTAAAATTGGCTTGCTATCCTTAACCGCACTCGTGTTTAGCTCTATGGTCGGTTCTGGTGTGTTTAGTTTGCCACAAAATATGGCTGCTGTAGCCAATGGATCAGCCTTGCTTTTTGCATGGCTGATTACAGGCATTGGTATTATTTTTTTGGCCTTCTCCCTGCTTTATTTAACACGGCAACGACCAGATCTTGACGGTGGAATTTATAACTACGCCCGTGAAGGATTTGGTGATCTGATTGGTTTTTGTTCCGCTTGGGGTTACTGGTTATGTACCACTATCGGCATTGTCGGTTATGTCGTCATCGCATTTTCAGCCGTAGGTATGTTTACAGATACACCTGAACACATCTACTTTGGCGAAGGCAATACACTTTACGCTCTAATTGGTTCATCTCTATTTGTCTGGCTCGTCCATTGGTTGGTCAGCCGTGGTATCAAAGAAGCCGCACTGGTCAATCTTATGGCAACCATTGCCAAGATTATTCCATTGGTTATTTTTATTATTTTTTCATTTGTCGCATTTAAACTCGAATTATTCAAACTGAATTTCTTGGATACTTCACTTCAAATGCCCGTATGGCAACAAGTACGTGATGTCATGCTGATTACACTCTGGGTATTTACAGGAATTGAAGGTGCGGTTGTACTTTCCTCTCGTGCTAAAAAGCGAAATGACATTGGAAAAGCAACGCTGCTTGGTGTATTGCTGGCACTGGCTTTTTATGTGATGGTGACAGTACTGGCTTATGGCATAAATATCCGTAGTGAAATCGCAGGTATGCATAATCCATCAATGGCAACTATTTTAGGGCAATTGATCGGTATTCCTGGTACTTTCGTGATTACACTTGGTCTGATTATTTCTGTTTCATCTTCATATTTAAGCTGGACACTTTTTGCAACAGAGATTCCTTATCTAGCTGCAAAAAATGGGGCTTTCCCAAAAATATTTTTGAAAACTAACCAAAATAGTGTGCCAATTGCCTCTCTATGGCTAACGTCTATTGTCGTACAACTATCATTGATTGCCGTTTGTTTTTTCAATAAAAATTACACACAATTATTGTTAATTTCATCAGTTATGATCTTATTGCCATACTTTTTAGTTTCTGCTTTTTACTTAAAAGAATCGATTCGCAATAAACGGACAAAACATATTGTCATTGCAAGTATTGCAACAATGTATGCAGTCTGGTTGTTGTATGCTGCTGGATTTTCATTACTTCTGTTATCTGGTATTTTTTATGCATTAGGATTATTGATTTTTTTCTACAGCCGTTTCTCCTTAAAACGTTCAATCTCAAGTCTTGATAAATAACTTAAATGAAGATGATTTATAAATTTTCTAAATTAACATAATACACCTTATACGAAATACGTTATAATTCCACTTAGAAATCAATGCTGTAGTTTCTAGTTTATAGCCCATCTTCCCCAAGGTGGGCTTTTTTTATGATTTTTCACGTTCCACGCTTAATAAGTGAGCAATGTTCCACGGCTTTGATAAGCCCAGATGAACAATCAGATCAGCCATACGGCTTAAAGAATCGGCTCCAAAAGCCCCTTTTCTTTGGCTCTGGTTCTACATGCTCTGGAACTGGAATGCGTTTTTCTATTTGATTACTAGTAGTAGTCAATCCGTCATATTTATTCTTTTGTACAGTTAATTCATGCTCTACTTGAGGTGGATTAGATTGCGTTGTTGAAGGATCTTGCGTTGGATATACCTTTGTTGGCTTCATTTCAATTAGAGTCAATAATGTATCAATACGAGAATTTGCTTTAGCCTCCCTATCTTCTGCTTTTTCCAACTGTTTCTTTAGAAAATCGATCTGATTTTTTAATTGATTAACTGTATCGTCTGTGTATTCAGGTGTATTAATGGTTTGTCTTGGAGACGTTTCGATGTGTTTTGAGTGTTTTCCACCGAAAGGCTCTCCATATATACGGAGGAGTTCTGAAAAGTCGATAGAACCATCATGATCACGACTTAATATCCCATTTTTTATATCTTTATAAAGAGTAGCTCTAGATTTTTTATACAGTGTTGCAGCATCACTAACACTGTATTTTGTACTTGTTTTCATAGTGTATTACTGTGTATTCACGATACGTATTGGAGAATACAATAAGTGTATTCTCCAATACACTCAAGGTTTAAAGCCTAAGTTTTTTAGATGAGGTAAAAACTGCTTTTGCTGTTTTGGATCTCTCAACATATCTTTAATTGTTACAGCTAAATCCTCATAGCTTTCACCTTGCAGTGCTAGATGTGATAGTTCATGTAAACGAGAAAGTTGATTTCCAAACATATTAATTTGAGCATCTGTTAGTTTATAAAATTCTTTAGGTACATCTGTATTCTGATGACTAATACTCTTAGCCTTTTCTTTAAATGAAAAAATAATACTAGTAACTTTACGACCAGTCTTTTTCTGTTCATAAGTGACATTTAAAGGACTGTATTCGTTTATTTGGTCTATAGCAGTATCAATTACTCGTTTCTTGAAATCTGCGAATAAAGGGTACTTTTTACCAAGCTCTAACATTGTCCGTAAATTCTCAACTGAAATTTCACGTTTACCTATTTGTCGATATTGAACAAGTAGCTCATAAATACGAATACCGTACCCACTATTGATCCCAGCGATGTCTGATAGGGCATATTTGGTGAATTCTCTACTTAAATTAGAGATGAAAGGCAGAATTGGTTTTGAAAAACGAATCCCAATGACACTTTGACTATCTAGAAATTGGATTTCTTGTACCCATCGCATTTTTATAGATTTGTCATCAATACTGAGGTTAATAGATCTTTCATAGAGTCTATTAATACCTTCCTTTAAATCTCTGTATGCTGTTTTTTCATGTACACCTAATTGCTTTAACTCACTGATACTAACAGGATATAGCTCGTCATCTGTAATAGGCTGATTTTTTGGAATACGTGAAATGGCAGCTAAGACAATTCGTTGTTCTACGGCACTTAATTGATATGATGCTTCTATTACTTGATTTGATTTTACAACGTGATTTTTATTCAAAACAAAACCATTGATTTTTTAATATATGACAATTATATACTTGTCATAGTTAGTAGTCAATCCGTCATAGTTAAGTAGTCAATCCGTCATAGTTAGTAGTCAATCCGTCATAGTTAGTAGTCAATCCGTCATATTTAAACTTTGAAACCTTTACTGCATAAGGCATACAGAGGACTGAAAAGATTTAAAAGATTTAAAATATATTAAAAAGGATAAGAATGAAAAATTGCCCTATGTTTTCGCTACGCTCAAACTCTATTGAACTTCGCTTACGCTCAGTTCGAAGGGGCAATTTTTTGGTTAATCCCGTAATAACTTCAAAAAAAGAAAAAGCAACTCGGAATTCGCTTCGCTCATCAATTTTTTTATGCTCGCTTCGCTCGACCTAGAAGCAAATTAAATCTGTTCGCACCCTTCGGGATGCTCTATATCTCAGTCTGAGCAGTAAAGGGGAGCTTGTAATCAGGGAAAAAGCATGGCGAAAATTTTAATTGAGTCTGTTCGCTCGTAGACACTCGCTCTGTAAGGCCTGAATAAAGCCAGATAATTTTAAAAACCTGGACCACCGTAATCATAATCATCAGTTTTAGGTTGTACTGGTTCTGATTGAGTAAGTTTGGGAGGCGTATTTTGTATCGGTAATACGGATTCAGGTCGGGAATGTACCTCAAACTCAAAACATGGGGTGCCGTTACGTCGTGAATCTTCGAGTGTTTCATTCATTTCGTGGATGGACCAACCTTCTTTTTGAAGTATAGGACCTTGGTTTTTTATAATTTCATTCAAATCATTTTTTAGTGTGTCCTTATTTTTTGCATTCTTGATTAAGTAATTCAGGTAATACATCACTTCCAATGATGAAAATGGATGGTTTTCAGCACTATAAAAATATTCATGTTGTTGATCTAATTGCTTTTGGCGTTCTTCGAGTTCTCGTTCTTGCTGGTTGTGTTCTCGGATTTTTTGGATTTGGGCGAGATATTCCGCTGTCGCATTTTGTTGGCCAACGCCTAGTTTTGGCTCTGGAAGGTATAGCGTGCTGTGGATCTCGTTATATTTTTCATAGCTGTCTGCTGAAACCTGATTTTTGATGGTGATGTCTTGGCCATCCAGTGTGTAGGTGACGGTCGGGCAGTGCTGTGCAAGGGCATCATTGAGATGGTTTTCCCATTGTTTTCGGATATAGATCAAAAAAGTGGAATAGTCTGCATGGCCATCTTGCAGCTGGATTTTCTTTGCACCACCTTTGCTTGGCTCTTTGGGGTTATAGCGTTTGAAATAT
>NZ_VOYM01000007.1:0-70526 GCF_013420285.1 Acinetobacter sp. YH01019 | reverse complement strand
GGGTATTCTAAAGAGTGGCTCGAAAATGAAGTTCGTCCTGCCGTGGTTGAATTTCTGGCGCAGCGCGGTCTCGTGCTCTCTCAGGAAAAGACCAAAATCACGCACATAGGGAACGGGTTCGATTTTCTTGGCTGGAACGTACGTAAGTACAACGGCAAGCTACTGATCAAGCCGTCAAAGGCAAACATCAGCGCTCATCTTGACAAGCTGCGAGCATTAATCAATGCAAACAAAGCGACACGACAGGCCACTTTGATCGGTTTGCTCAACCCGATTCTAAGGGGTTGGGCCAACTATCATAGTCATGTCGTTGCCAAGAAGGTTTTCAACCAGGTAGACAACGCAGTGTGGGAAATGCTCTGGCGATGGGCTGTACGTCGCCACCCTCGCAAGACACTCCGATGGGTCAAAGATCGGTATTTCAAAGTACAAGGAGCGCGTCGATGGGTGTTCTCATGTGATGAACAGTCCGCCGATGGTCGGAAGCGACAATACACATTAGTGTCTGCCTCGGACACGCCAATTGTGCGACATATCAAGATCAAGGCTGCTGCTAACCCTCATGACCCCGCATGGGATGAGTACTTCGAATCCCGATGGGGTAAAAGAATGCTGGTCTCCGCAAAGGGGCGAGCCAAGCTGTATCGGGTGTGGCTAAAACAAGGTGGTCGCTGCTGCGCCTGTCTTAAACCAGTCACCAAAGATACACCATGGCACAGCCGTCATATTGTGAAGCTAAGTCATGGTGGAACGGATGCAGTTGCTAATCTTGAGATTTACCATCTGTATTGTCCGAGGAGTGTTCAGTTTGCCAATGTCAACGATGTATAACCGGGTGCCGAATGGCGCCTTAGCAGAGGCTTGAGCCGTGTGCTGGGAAACTCGCATGCACGGTTCTTAGGGGGTTGGACGTAGGTAACTGCGTCTGACTACCCGACAATCAGATGCGTCCCTGGGCGTTGGGACGTAAGAACTGGCTGTTTGCTGGTTCGCTGCGCAGCGGTCAGCGAGCAGCCAATATCATGACATTAATCCAGTCAGCAAAGCTGAATGGGCTGGATCCGTATGCCTATTTAAGTGATGTGCTGAAAAGGTTGCCGACACATAAAGTGACTCAGATTGAAGAATTGCTACCACACCGCTGGAAACCTGAACCGAATTAAAAAATAGGCATGGGGTTCAGCGGACGCTTACGTTTTACTTTGACTATTAAACTGTTTAGATTAATTTCCGAAAAAATTGAAATAAAAAAAAGTCCTCAAATGAGGACTTTTTTTTGCAAATAATCAGAAATTATTTTGCAGCAGCTTGAGCAGCAGCAACTTCTTCAGCGAAAGAAAGTTCAGCTTTTTTCTCAATACCTTCACCCACTTCGAAACGAACGAATTGAGCTACAGTTGTACCAGTTGATTTAAGAACGTCTGCAACTTTCTTATCGTTATCGATAACGTACATTTGGTTCTCAAGAACAACTTCGTTCAAGTATTTCTGAACAGAACCAGTCACCATTTTTTCAACGATGTTAGCAGGTTTGCCAGATTCTAAAGCTTTAGCTTCAGCAATTTCTTTTTCTTTAGCGATAAGGTCAGCAGAAACACCCGCTTCGTTTACAGCTACTGGGTTGAACGCAGCAATGTGCATTGCCAAGCCTTTACCAGTTGCAGCATCACCTGCATAAGATACAACAACACCAATTTTAAGACCGTGTTTGTAAACAGCAAGGTTGTCGCCTTCAACGATTTTAGCACGACGAACTTGGATGTTTTCACCGATTTTTTGAACAAGAGCAATACGAGTTTCTTCAACTGTAGCGCCGTCTTCAAGTTTTAATTCAGCGATTTGAGCAGCATCAGTTACGCCAGCAGCAAGAGCAGCAGCAGCAACTTTAGCAGAGAAACCAGCAAAGTTTTCGTCTTTAGCAACGAAGTCAGTTTGGCAGTTTACTTCTAAAAGGATTGCTTTGTTGCCTTCTTGAGCGATAGTGATCGCGCCATCAGCAGCAATGTTACCCGCTTTTTTAGCAGCTTTAGCTTGACCAGATTTACGAAGGTTATCAATCGCTAATTCGATGTCACCGCCCGCTTCTGTCAATGCTTTTTTACATTCCATCATTGCAAGACCAGTACGATCACGCAATTCTTTAACCATGCTTGCTGTAACTGCAGTCATGTTAATCTCCTAAATAGGGTAGAAAATGAATTCTTTTTAGAACAGAAACGGCCCAGAGCTATCTCTTGGGCCGTCTGCATACATGACGCTTACTTTGCCACCATCACATGTCGCAAAAATGACAAGCTTGCGTCAAACGCATTAAGCCTCAGGAGCTTCTTTAGCTTCTTCAACTTTAGCTTGTGCATTTGCTTGTGATTGAGCATATTCTTTACCAGCAAGAATCGCATCAGCCATAGCAGAAGCATACAAAGTAACTGCACGGATCGCATCGTCGTTACCAGGGATAACGTAGTCTACGTTGTCTGGGTTAGAGTTTGTATCAACGATACCGATTACAGGAATACCAAGGTTTTTAGCTTCTTTAATTGCAATTGCTTCGTGATCAACGTCGATTACGAATAATGCGTCAGGTAAACCACCCATGTTTTTAACGCCACCAAGACCGCGTTCAAGTTTTTCCATCTCACGAGTACGTTCTAAAGCTTCACGTTTAGTAAGCTTAGCGAAAGTGCCATCTTGAGATTGAGTTTGAAGGTCTTTTAGACGGTTGATTGACTGACGAAGAGTTTTCCAGTTAGTCAACATACCACCTAACCAACGGTGATCAACATATGGTTGGCCAGCACGTTGAGCTTGTTCACGGATGATTGCAGAAGCTGCACGTTTAGTACCAACGAACAAAACTTTGTTCTTTTTGCTAGCCAAGTTGTTAGCAAAGTTCAAAGCATCATTTAACGCAGGAACAGTGTGCTCAAGGTTGATGATGTGAATTTTGTTGCGCGCGCCGAAGATGTACTCGCGCATTTTTGGATTCCAAAAACGTGTTTGGTGACCGA
Organism: Acinetobacter sp. YH01019; assembly: GCF_013420285.1. Taxonomy (NCBI): domain Bacteria; kingdom Pseudomonadati; phylum Pseudomonadota; class Gammaproteobacteria; order Moraxellales; family Moraxellaceae; genus Acinetobacter; species Acinetobacter sp. YH01019. Next base: position 67,518 of record NZ_VOYM01000007.1, on the reverse strand, counting down.
AGTGAGCGCCTGCTTGAAGAAGGTCGCGCATGCTTACGTTGTAATCTGCCATTTTCTTTACCTTAAAGTTTGGGTTAGGCCTCCATATACCCGCATTCTCCACCTAAAAAGGCACCCAGAGAAATGTGTCGATATATGTGCGGATTTTATTGCCCCATCGCACAAAGCCCGCGAAATTTATTCACGAAAAAGCATTTGATAAAATGGGCGGCTATTTATACCATAGTCACATACAAATTTCCAAAAGTTTTTAGAGATCATGAACAGTACTTACGAAGCTCCACGCCGTTTAATTAAAACTCCAGACGAAATAGAAAAAATGCGTGTGGCAGGTCGGTTGGCAGCTGAAGTTTTGGATATGATCAAACCGCATATTGTTCCAGGTGTGACTACCCTTGAACTTGATACGATTTGTCATGACTATATCGTTAATAAACAAGAAGCTATTCCAGCTTGCTTAGGCTATGGTGCAGCACCTGGTCGTCCTGCATTCCAACATGTAATCTGTACATCAGTGAACCATGTGGTCTGTCATGGTATTCCATCTGATGCTAAAAAATTAAAGAAAGGCGACATCCTCAATATTGATGTAACCGTAATTAAAGATGGCTACCACGGTGACACGAACATGATGTACATCGTAGGCGGTGAAACATCTATTTTAGCCAACCGTTTATGTAAAGTTGCGCAAGAAGCCATGTACCGCGGTATGGCTGTAGTAAAACCTGGTGCAACCATGGGTGATATTGGTAATGCCATTCAACAATATGTTGAGTCTGAGCGTTTTGGTGTTGTCCGTGAATATTGTGGCCATGGTATTGGTACCGTGTTCCATGATGAGCCACAAGTGCTTCATTACGGTCAACCAAATACAGGCATGATCTTAGAAGAAGGTATGACATTCACCATTGAACCAATGGTCAATGGTGGTGACTGGAAAACTAAACTTCTTGGCGACAAATGGACTGTGGTCACTAAAGATCATAGCTTGTCAGCACAGTATGAACACACACTACTTGTAACAAAAAATGGTGTAGAAGTACTTACTGCTCGCCCTGATGAAGACCTATCTCGCTTCGTTCAATAATCAAAGCGTTTTATTTTTAAATAGATATAATGAAGACCATCTACTTTGATGGTCTTTTCTGTTGTTTGTAAATGATTACGTTCTTTTAAATAAATACTCCAATAATTTGAATAAAATAAATCACCTGCGTATCTAAATTAAACTTTGTAAATCTTTTTAATGAATCCGCTAATTTTTTGCATATTGGTGCTTTTTTCGCTCCCCATTACGGTGCAATTAAGCTAAGATAGTGTGCTTTTTTATTTTTTAATCCCTATAAGAAGGAATACTGCCGTGGACGTACGTCTGTCTGATCGTGTAAATAGCATCAAACCGTCCCCTACACTTGCTGTTACTAACAAAGCTGCTGAACTTAAAGCTGCTGGTAAAAACGTAATTGGTTTAGGCGCAGGTGAACCGGATTTCGATACCCCACAACACATCAAAGATGCTGCAATTGCTGCTATCAACAATGGCTTTACAAAATATACAGCTGTTGACGGTACTCCAGGTCTTAAAAAAGCAATTATTGCTAAATTAAAACGTGACAATAATCTTGAATACGCTGCGAACCAAATCTTGGTTTCTTGTGGTGGTAAACAATCTTTCTTTAACTTGGCACTTGCTTTGTTAAACAAAGGTGATGAAGTAATTATTCCTGCACCTTACTGGGTAAGCTACCCTGACATGGTGATTATCGCTGAAGGCGTGCCTGTAATTGTAAAATGTGGCGAAGAACAACGTTTCAAAATCACTCCTGCTCAATTAGAAGCTGCAATTACTGACAAAACTCGTTTAGTAGTATTAAACAGCCCTTCAAATCCAACAGGTATGATCTACACTAAAGCTGAATTAGAAGCTTTAGCTGACGTACTTCGTAAATACCCTGAAGTTCTTGTTGCTTCTGATGATATGTACGAACCAATCCGTTGGGACGACGAATTCTACAACATCGCAACTGTTGCACCAGACCTTTACGACCGTGTGATCGTTCTTAACGGTGTATCTAAAGCTTATGCAATGACTGGCTGGCGTATTGGCTATGCAGCGGGTCCTGCAAAACTGATCGGTGCGATGAAAAAAATCCAATCTCAATCAACTTCAAACCCAACTTCTATTTCACAAGTTGCTGCAGAAGCTGCATTAAATGGCCCTCAAGACGTTCTTGAGCCAATGATTGAAGCATTCAAACGTCGTCACGACTTAGTTGTAAAAGGTTTGAACGACATCAACGGTATTACTTGCCTTCCAGCTGATGGTGCATTCTATGCATATGCAAACATTCGCCCATTGATTCGTGCGAAAGGTTTAAAATCTTGCACAGAATTCTCTGCATGGTTATTGGAAGAAACTGGTGTTGCAGTTGTTCCTGGTGATGCGTTCGGTCTTGGTGGCTACATGCGTATTTCATATGCAACTGCTGACGAAGTGCTTGTTGATGCGCTTGCTCGTATCAAAAAAGCTGCTGATTCAATCGAAGGCGTTGACGCTGCGATTGCTTCCATTGCTGCTGAAAAATAATCTGCTTTTAAAAAGCTAGATTTAAAAAACCCGCGAATATCGCGGGTTTTTTATACTCATCAAAAGAATAAATTAATACGCTTCACTTCAACACGCTTTTGATCAATTTTTTTCGCGGTTCAAACTAAATAACAAAGCTCATCCAGCCCATTTGACTTCCTTCAAATCGACTTAAATATTAAAAGCCAAACGATAAAACCTAAAACTAACCTTCATATTCAAATCTTTGGTTTGCATTCTTTTTACGTTTTCAGCTATGTTAATTAAATAAGTTCCATTTTAGAACCCAAAACAACCACAAAACTAACCTATCCAGAGATATACCAATGAACATCAAAGAAATGACTGGACTCGAAATTTTAAAGGCAATGATGCAAGGCCAAATTCCACCTGCAAGCATTAGTGAAATTATTCCAATGCAACCCAAAAAGATTGAACAAGGTAATGTAGAGTTTGTTGTAAAAGCCGATCAGCGCCATTTAAATCCACTTGGTGGTGTGCATGGTGGCTTTGCAGCAACAGTCTTAGATACAGTTACAGGGTGTGTCGTACACTCAGCATTAGAAGCTGGTATAGGCTATGGCACCATTGATCTCAATATAAAAATGTGTAGACCTATCCCTAAAAATCAAGATTTAACCGCAATAGGCCATTTAATTAATATCAGCAAAAATTTAGCAATTTCAGAAGGCAGAATTATGGATAACAATGGAAAGATATATGCTCATGCAACAGCGACATGCATGATTATCCGTGCTTAAAGTTTCATTTGCTCGCATATTTATGCGAGCAATATTTAAATATAAACACCTATATGCGCATTAAATTGCTGAATGTAAAGCACGTAACAGTTGAGTTTTAGTTAAATCAATTCGATTACTACCCTTTTGGAAGCAGTAATATTTCAATGCGCTATCAAGCTCAACCGTAAGCACTTTTTGCTCTGAAATCGACCACACTTTAGATCGATTAGACCCAGAAAGCGCACTACCCGCAAGTTGAAACAAATACAAGTCATGATCACGTTGTAGAGGAATACGTCGACCATCGTCTTTGTGCTCAAAGCGTAAATGACATGGTGAATTCACTAACCATTTTTCACTAAACCACAATTGCAGTAGATCGCCCAAAACCAACTCACGTAAGCCTAATGGCCAGACGTTCACATACGAACCTTCCACGGGTGTTTGATATTGATTGTGATCAGCAATAATTGAAAGATAGTTTTCTTGATAGAAAGAAAAGTTTGAGAAAATTTGAGAAATAGTAAGCGTATTCATTCGCTTTCTCCTGTTTAGCCATTTTAGTGCTGGCAAGTTGGGTTTAAATCCACACTGTTTAAGCTTAGGCTTAAACGCTCTGTTGTTAGATTCAGACTAACAACTGATTTTTTTCTTTGCAAGCATCAAAAGCCATTTTTCTTAAAATTTAGTTTTTTTGTTCAAATAAGAAACACTCGATCACCAATTCTGTCTTTATGAATATTTTTAACTTGACCCCCCTGTAAATCTGCTTATAATCGCATTCAGATTCTCCAATAGCTCAGTCGGTAGAGCGACGGACTGTTAATCCGCAGGTCCCTGGTTCGAGCCCAGGTTGGAGAGCCAAATTCTAAAGCCCATTTTTAAATGGGCTTTTTTAATGCCTTAAATTTAGTGATAGATTTATTTGCAGACTAATTTATACTCTGCAAATCATAGTCATTAGAATAAAAATGTTCATACACGTTGATGCCGAATCAAATAAGCGAGCGCTTAAACAATATCTCACTGCATTCATTTTTCTGATTATTCTATTTTGCCCTTTCGCAATATATTTGGTGAGTTGCACACCTAAAAGTGAAATTGAACAACACCTTGCTACACCGCCAAGCTTATACGAGAGCGAGACCAACTCACTGATTAATAGCAATCAGCAATGGCAAATTCCAGCTGTACAAATTAGTGATGATAATTTTAGTTTCGATGAGTCTAATCCTGCATTAGAACAGATGACTGCTGGTGCGTTTTGGTCTAGCCCAGCTATTTCCCTGCAAAACCAAACTGATCAACTTTATGTTTACATCGACTTCGCTGGTCAACAACAAACACGAAAAGACCTTGAAATTGCTGTCTTACCCATTTGTATTTTAGACAACAACGAAAGCCCTTGTATGAAAGCCGGACTGCATGCAGAAGGTCAAATTTTCAATATTTCTACCAAAGAAAAAACTGAGTATCACACCTTAAATACCAATAAGTCTTGGATTTTCTACGGCCATCACTTTCAAGAAAATTATATTATTCCGCCGAATGCCACACTCAAATTCATTGTAAAAGGCAATATTCCTGAGCACTTAAGCATACAGTGGTTAAGATTAACATTCAGCACAAACCCTATTGTTGAGCAACAACAAAGTTTTATGCTTAATGAACAAGGCAGTGTGAAGTTCAAATATCTACTTGCACTTTTACCGCTATTTATCTTTGCTCTCATACATGTTTATCAAGGTTTTGAAAGCCTTCGAAATTTAACAATAGGCGGCCTCGCAGCGTTGCTCTTCGCCATAAACACAATCATTTGGGATATCCAATATATGGTGATTGGCTGCTTAATTCTATGCTTTGCCAGTGTCTGTTATTGTTTTGAAAATCGCTACTATCGCTTACTTTATCTCAGTGGCTATTTAATTATTGCAGGCTATGCTCAGCAATATTATGATGGTTTTAATAAAGCCTTTTTTTACCCAAACTGGCTTAATTCTAATTATCGGCCTATCCATGTATTTTTTAGAAAGCAATGAAGCATAATTCTCTATGCAAAAAAGCCCTTCAACATGAAGGGCTTTTTTTGTTTAAATCACATTAAAACTCAACGTATATTTATAGCGTTTCAAATCATTTCCTTTGTTTTCAAAAGGCTGTTGATAGTCTATTTTTAATAAATATTGACCTTTATCGGCAATATTAAAATTTAACATTCCATCTTTGTCAGTCTTCAATGTTTTATAAACTTTGGCTTCGCGACTAAAATCAGTTGTTTGAACCAAAATTTCAACAGCCAAGTCTGCTATTGGTTTCTTTTGATCTAAAACTTTAAATTGTGCAGCTTGATCCTGCTGTATAGCATTCGGATGAGTGATAAATTGCACATCAAACCCATCATGTAAATGATGAACGACTGCATTTGTAGTTGCTCGACGCGACACAAAAGTTTCAATAATTTCTTCAGTTTGAACCGTCTTAATTTGTGCTTTCTTGGTTAAATCTGCGCTATAAACAACATTTGCATTCACAGCTTTATTCATATCACGTGTGCCATTAATCAAGTTTTTCCATTGCTTTTGATCTAATGCAAAACGTGCCGTACTACCCTGCTTTATACCACGAATGCGATAAGTACCATCTTGCTTGTTCTCTAAGCTGTAGCTACTTAAAGTCTGAGTCTTCGCCCAATCCGTATCATTTAAATGTATTTTTTCGCCTGAAGGCGTATGTATATGAAAGTTAAAATTTTTAATCGCAATTTCTGAAACAAACGGATTGTCATAAAAACCTGACACGATTGCACTATGATTATTAAACGTCTGATAGCTTAAAGGTGCAACATAAGGATAATGTGCATTTACTTGCCCCATAGAAAATAATGCCAAAGCAAGTAAAGAGATTTGTAGTTTCATAATGACTAAAAATTAAAAAATTTACTGATTCTAAATTCCCTACCAGTAATTGTAAATGATTCTTATTTTTAATTACTTTAAGTGTATAAAAAATCCTCCATTAAGGAGGATTTTTTAATTCACCAACAAAGCTAAAAAGCACACTTTAAGCAGCTTGAGCCGGCACACCACTATGAAAACGGAATAATTCGTCAGGCGAACTAATCAAGTTTTTTTCTACTTCACGAATATGTTCGATACGCATTTGAATATCTTCTTTTGGATTTTTCAACTTATTGGTCGTTGCAACATCTATCGCCAGCGCAAGATAATCCTCATAATGACGTGATTCAGATTTCAGTAAGTAGCGATAGTAACGCCCTAACTCTTCATCGACATGTGGTGCAAGCGCATAAAAACGCTCGCAAGAACGCGCTTCAACAAAAGCTCCGATCACCAATATATCAATCAGCGCTTCAGGCTCATAAGTGCGAACTTCTTTACGCAAACCACCTGCATAGCGGCCTGCACTAATTGCAGTCCACTCTTGACCACGCTTCGCCATCAATTCTAAAACTTGCTCATAATGCAACATTTCTTCACGCACCAGTTGCGCAAGCTTTATTTGCAAATCCGAAAAAAAGCTATAGCGAAACATCAAGTTCATTGCTGTACTTGCTGCTTTCTTTTCACAATTGGCGTGATCCTGCATGAGGATATCCAAGTTGTTCAGCGCTTCATCTAACCACGCTTTAGGTGTTTCACAGCCCAAGAAGCCAATGACTGGCCTCATCAGAGCATCGTAATCAATATTCGACATAGACTTTACTTAAATTAACGTGCAGCTTTAATTGCAGCTTTCATTTGCTGTACAGCTTGCGCCAAACCAATAAACACTGCATCCGCAATAATGGAATGACCAATATTCAATTCATGAATTTGTGGAATTTTGGCAATCGCAGTGACATTTTCCAAATTTAAACCATGGCCTGCATTGACAATTAAGCCTTTAGCAGCAGCATATTCCGCACCAGCGATAATACGCTCAAGTTCATGTTGCTGTGCTTCAGCCGTTTCAGCATCCGCATAAGCACCTGTATGCAATTCGATAGTAGGTGCACCACAAGCAATTGCGGCATCAATCTGCGCAATATCAGCATCAATAAATAACGACACTTCACAGCCAATTGCAGCTAGCGCCTGCGTTGCTTGTTTGACATCTTCGAAATGCCCCACAACATCTAAACCACCTTCAGTCGTCACTTCCTGACGTTTTTCAGGAACAAAACAAACATAATGCGGTTTAATTTCCTTAGCGAATTCCACCATTTCAGGTGTCACAGCCATCTCAAGATTCATATGGGTCTTAAGCACTGGACGCATACGACGTACATCATCATCTTGAATATGACGACGATCTTCACGTAAATGCAATGTAATGCCTTCTGCACCAGCTTGCTCACAAATCAGTGCTGCATTCACAGGATCTGGATAAGTCGTTCCACGCGCCTGACGTAAAGTAGCCACATGGTCAATATTCACACCAAGTAAAGCAGCCATAATAATTTCCTAATGACGTTGAATTTGAGAATTTTGAATCCACAACTGACGGCTTTTTAACGGCCGATCTCCCAACAGAGACGTGATCATTTGTCGATAGAGCTTAGAGAGTAATTGTAACTGTTCAGGGCTAAATTCCCCACCCTTTTCATAATTACACATACTTAAAATATGTTGCCCCAACAATGAGGCACGAGATGGTTTTATAATTGGCTGGAAGCCATCATTTAATTGAAAGTGATAGTGTTCATTTGGCTGTATTTCCTGTTGATTTGCATCCATAGAATAATCTAAAGGAAAACCGAGTTCTTCAAGCAATTCATGCTCAAACTGCCTTAAAATCTGTCTTAAAAATACATCCGGCTGAGCCTGTTCAGACATCGTTTGTAATTGCGCAAGCGTTTTCGCATATTGTAAAAATGTTTGCGGCATTTCAACTTCAAGTGGACAAAGTCGAAGTAAAACTTCATTTAAATAAAAACCAGAAAAAAACGCATCGCCATAAAAAAATATAGGCTTATTTACGATTTCTAGTTTACTGAAGTTTTTCAGTTCAGACTTACCCGATGCCTGCACACAAATTGGTTGGTATTGGGGTGGCGGAGTTTGTCGCAAAATGCCATCCACACGGCCATGCTCCTGTGTGAACAAATGCACAATGTGACTTTTTTCGCGGTATTTACGATGGTGAATTAAATAACCATGCAGTACTTCATTACGCATGATTTAAATAGTTAATCCTTATTTTTTTTCTTATCAGATTCTTCTTCATTTTCATCATCCCCATCGGGAATGACCGCACCTACAACTGCTGCTGTACCTTTGACAACACCCTTTGTCGTCTTATAAGCCACTTTGACAGGAACAGTAACGATCTTATGAATACACCCTTGTAGAAACAAAACACATGCTACAACAGCCAAGACTTTCATCATTACTCTTCCCTCAAAGTTTCTATGCTTAGTGATTAGATATCACTATAGCCCAAGCTTTTCAATGCACGTTCATCATCAGACCAACCACCTTTAACTTTTACCCAAAGTGTCAGCATGATCTTTTGTTCGAACATTTTTTCCATATCAACACGCGCATCCATGCCAATTTTCTTCAGCTTGGCGCCCTTTTCACCAATCACAATTGCCTTTTGACCAGAGCGATCAACAAAAATAGTCGCATCGATATAGGTACATGCAGCTTTAGGACGACCCGTTTTCGGGTTAACTGTTGCTTCTTCCGTCTTAAATGATTCAATTTGAACGGTTAAATCATAAGGAAGTTCCTCACCCAATTGACGCATGATTTTTTCGCGAATAATTTCAGAAGCAAGGAAGCGCTCTGAACGATCCGTTAATTGCTCAAGTGAATACAACGGCGGTTGGAACGGCAAATATTTTTCAATCGTGCTACGCAAATGATCCAAATTCGCACCACGAAGTGCTGAAACTGGAACAATTTCTGCAAAATTCATCAATTTTGCGCGTTCTTGTATTAAAGGTAATGCATGGTTTTTGTTTTCTAGCGTATCAATTTTATTGATCACTAGAATCACAGGCATATCAGCATTTTTTAGCTTTTCAAGGACCAAATCATCATTCTGTGTCCATTTGTCTGCATCAATTACAAACAGAACTAAATTCACGTCGCGAAGTGCTGAGTGCGCTGCACGATTCATCATTTTATTGATGGCACGTACTTCTTTTTTGTGCATCCCTGGAGTATCTACAAATACTGCCTGAGATTTTTCACGTGAATCAATACCCACAATTTTATGACGTGTGGTTTGTGGCTTACGCGAGGTAATCGAAAGTTTTTGACCCAAAATATGGTTCATTAAGGTCGACTTACCTACGTTTGGACGACCGACGATCGCTACAAAACCACTCTTAAAATCTGCCGGAATTTCCGTGCCTTGTGCACTAAAGAACTGGCTAATTAAATCGTTACTGTCGCCTTGCGACTCGTGATCAGCATCAACGTGATCGGAATGAGTAGTCATTAAGACTTTTTCTCCAAAATTTCTAAGATTTCTGCCGCTACTGCTTGCTCAGCAAAGCGACGGCTTGATCCTTCACCGTATTTAACAGGCAGACCCACCACGGTACATTCCACTTTGAAATGTTGATTTGGTGCGTCACCCTGAATATCTACAACCTCGTAAACCGGGAGAGGTTTTTTACGTGCTTGTAAATACTCTTGTAAACGTGATTTAGGGTCTTTCAGTTGATCAGTAGGTTCAATATGATCTAAATATGGAACGTACCATTTCAAAACAATAGGTTCTAAAATTTTGAGATCCTGACAATCGACATAGATAGCTCCAATGATCGATTCTACTGTATCCGCCAGTATAGACTCACGATGATGACCGCCAGATTTCAATTCACCTGTGCTTAGAATTAATTCTTGGCTCAGTTTTAAATCATTGGCGATTTTACCTAGGGCTTCCTGACGAACAAGCGTCGCACGCATACGCGTTAGACGCCCCTCGTTCTCATGCGGATAAGCATGATACAAATAATTGGCAATTATCATTCCCAACAATGAGTCGCCTAGATATTCTAGACGTTCATAATTGGTTTTATGGCTCACCGATCGGTGGGTCAAGGCCAGTTGTAACAATGCAGGTTGTTTAAACTGATAACCGATACGACTTGCTAAACGAGCTTCATTTAGCTTGGACTGAGCTTTGATCAAAACTTTTCTCGAACTTCAACACAATATCAATATTCAATAAGAAAGGTTTTCTTATCTCATAATCTTTTTTCACTTGTAGACCATCTACATTTGTGACTTGAGCAATATCCTTAAAGTTTAAATCACGCACACCATTCATATCTAGACGCTGAGACATCTGAGATTCAAATTTAGATGGCGCAATATTTTTAGGACTACTCTTCATTAACGCTTCAATTTCGCTGTTAACCAAGCGGTCATCAACATACGGTCCCCAAACCGCAATTAAAGCCTTTGCTAAAAAAGCAAAACCAATCACCGCAATTAAAATTGCGATATAAGACGTTCCCCGTTGATGTCTCATTTTATTTTCCTGATGTAAGACTAATCAATACTACCATTACGACTAAATGAAGGTAGTTTTAAACCAGGTTCCTTATGCATCCACTTATAAAAAGCACGTCCAGTTAAATTTTCTTCAGGTACAAAACCCCAGAAACGACTGTCAGCACTTTGATCACGATTATCCCCCATCGCAAAATAGTGACCTTCAGGAACCTTAACTTCCCAATATAAACCATTTTCAGTCGAATATTTACCATTTTCAACATAGTTGATAAATGGTGCTTGACGGGCAACATTCACCCCTTCAAGTTCACGCATGGTAAATGTATGCGTACCCATCGTTTCTTTGTGATAAATCGCAGTAGGCGTATCTAAAGTATCTTTTTCACGGCTAAGTTCAACTGGAACTTTTGCCACTTTTTGACCATTAATACTGAGCTGCCCATGATCATAAACAATATGATCACCCGGCAAACCTACAACACGTTTGATGTAACTAATGGTTGGTTGTGGCGGGTAGCGAAATACGATGACATCACCACGTTCGGGCTCACCCACATCAATAATTTTTTTATTGATAATTGGCAAACGCACACCGTAATCAAATTTATTCACCACAATAAAATCACCGGTTTCTAGGGTTGGAACCATAGAATCAGATGGAATATTGAAAGGTTCATATAAGAATGAACGCAAAATTAACACCACAGCTAATACAGGCCAGAAGTCATAAGCCCATGTGATAATGACATTTTCATTGCCTTTACCTTTTGTCTGTCGTTGTTTCCAGACCAATTTATCCAACAGCCACACTAAGAAAAAGATGACTGTGACAGGTACAAGGATCAAATTAAAATCAAAATCCATGAGCTCATTTACCTCTTTTTATTATCTGTCTACTTTCAATACTGCAAGGAACGCTTCTTGTGGGATTTCAACACTACCCACTTGCTTCATACGTTTCTTACCTTCTTTTTGTTTCGCTAAGAGTTTTTTCTTACGCGATACGTCGCCACCATAACATTTCGCCAATACGTTTTTACGCATCGCTTTGACAGTTGAACGAGCAATGATTTGTGCACCAATAGCAGCTTGAATCGCAACATCAAACATTTGACGTGGAATTAAGTCTTTCATTTTTTCCACAAGTGCAATACCACGATGGCGTGCATCTTGACGGTGGCAAATCATGGCCAAGGCATCAACCTTATCACCATTAATTAACACATCTACCTTAACCAAAGATGAAGACTCAAAACGCACAAAATTATAATCCAATGATGCAAAGCCACGTGAGCAAGATTTCAATTTATCAAAGAAATCCATGACCACTTCAGCCATTGGAATTTCAAAGGTAATTGATACTTGGTTCGCCATAAACTTCATATCTTTTTGAACACCACGGCGCTCAACACACAAAGTCATGACATTACCTAAGTATTCTTGAGGCACTAAGATATGACACTCTGCAATTGGTTCACGTAAGTCTTCAACCGTTGAACCATCAGGCATTTTAGATGGGCTGTCGATATAAATGGTTTGACCATTTTTCATAACTGCTTCGTAAATTACGGTTGGTGCAGATGAAATAAGATCTAAATCGTATTCACGTTCCAGACGCTCTTGTACGATTTCCATGTGCAGCATACCTAAGAAGCCGCAGCGGAAACCAAAACCTAAAGCATCCGAACTTTCAGGTTCAAAGAATAAAGCCGAGTCATTAATTTGTAATTTATGTAATGCTTCACGGAATGGTTCGAAATCGCTTGCATCAATTGGGAACAAACCTGCATAAACCTGCGGCTTCACTTTTTTGAAACCTGGTAAGCTTTCAACTTCTGGTGTTGTTGCAAGTGTGATGGTATCACCGACTGGTGCACCAAAAATATCTTTAATACCAGCAATAACGAAGCCTACTTCACCCGCTTCAAGCACGCCTGTTTCAGTATGTTTTGGATTGAAGATACCTACAGATGTAATAATGTGCGTTTGGCCTGTTGATTTCATCAACATTTTGTCGCCTTTACGCACACGACCTTCTTTCACACGTACTAAAGAAACCACACCTAAGTAGTTATCAAACCAAGAGTCGATAATCAAAGCTTGTAACGGCGCTTCACGGTCACCTTGCGGTGCAGGAATGACATTGACTAGTGTTTCAAGCACACCTTCAATCCCCAAACCTGTTTTTGCCGAACAAGTTGGTGCTTCAGTTGCTTCAATCCCGATAATGTCTTCAATTTCTTGAATCACACGCTCAGGCTCTGCTTGCGGTAAATCAATCTTATTTAATACAGGCAGAACTTCCAAGCCCTGTTCGATCGCGGTATAGCAATTTGCTACTGATTGAGCTTCAACACCTTGTGCAGCATCAACAACCAATAAAGCACCTTCACACGCAGCCAATGAACGAGATACTTCATAAGAGAAGTCAACGTGTCCTGGTGTATCAATAAAGTTGAGTTGATACTCTTCACCGTTTGGATGCGTGTAATACAAGGTAACAGACGCAGCTTTAATCGTAATACCACGTTCACGCTCAAGCTCCATAGAATCAAGAACCTGTGCTTGCATTTCACGATCTTGTAGACCTCCACAAGTTTGAATAAATCGGTCCGCTAGCGTCGATTTACCATGATCAATATGCGCAATGATCGAGAAATTACGAATGTTTTTAATATCAACAGATTTTTTAGCTTGCGCCATGGGCTACCTTGAAAAAAATAAAGCGCTATGCAATCAATATTTAATGCATAGCAAAAGCCGAATAGAAATTGCGAAGGATTATAGCAGATGGATTTTTCAAAGTATCGAAAATAATGCAAAGCTTTTAGAGAGAGCATCATTCTGCAAAAATGATGCGGCAAAATACGTATTGTTTAGGTTATTCAGCTTTATTTCCACCATCATCATACTGACTAAAATCCATAGGATTTTCTGTAGATGCTAAAGGTTGATAAGCTTGAGTAAACGTCGGAGACATACGCTTTGGACGCCCTGTTGCAATTTCTACACACGCCCACTGGGTGTTGGCTGTAAATAAAATCGCTTTGTCTTTAGGGCGATAAAATACATACTGCCGAAACGAATACAATGCATTGATATCATTCAACCATGTCCGCAAAATGATTTCTTCACCTTCAAATGCTGCTTTACGGTATTGCACATGATGTTCAACAGCCACCATGGCATGCTTCAATTCAATATATTCTTTTAAGCCTAAACCCAAAGCTTCAATATGTGCTGTTGCGACATCTTGCATCCAACTGACATACACCACGTTATTTACATGATTTAATGTATCGATATGTTCAGCTTGAACTGTAATTTTTAAATCAAAGATATCGCTCATAGCGTCCTGCAAATTTTAAACTATGTCCCACAGTCTACTCATTTTTATCTAAGGGTAAATTGCAAAAACACTAAAGTTAAAAAAACCACTCGCTTGGAGTGGTTTTAATTTAGTAACTCATTACTGAATGCGCATACCAACAATGGCGCTTTGCCCTTCACGGATTAACGAAACACGTGCAATACTGCCATTTTTCAAATCAGAAACTGCTTTAACAAAGTCTTCAGAGTTATTCACGACTTTGTTATTAATTTGAGTGACGACATCACCCGGCTGGATACGCGCTTGTGCTGCAATACCACCTGCACGAACATCCTGAATGAGCACCCCACCTTTTAATTTTAAGCGAGATGTTTCATCTGCTGTCAGATTGCGAATTGACACCCCTATCACAGGTCCTTTACGTACAGGAGTCACTTCAGCTTTGGCTGGTGTATCACCCGGTGCTGTAATTAAAGTTGCAGAAATATTCTGACGCTTATCATCACGTAACACTTCTAATTGAATTTTTTGGTTCGGCCCTACGCGGTTTAGGTAATTGAGTAATTCACCGGTACGTGAAATTGGGGTGCCATTGAATTTTAAAATTACATCACCCGCTTTAAAACCGGCTTTGGCAGCAGGTGAATTTGGCGCCACTTGCGTAATCAATGAACCTTCTGGTTTTGACAAATTATAAGATTCCGCCAAATTGCGATCGACATCTTGCAACATCACACCTAAATATGCACGCGTCACTTTACCGTTTTTCTTCAACTGATCTGCTACATCCATCGCAACATCAATCGGAATAGAGAATGACAAGCCCATATACCCCCCCGTACCACTAAAAATACGAGAGTTCACACCAACTACCTCACCCGACTGATTAAAAAGCGGACCACCTGAGTTACCTGGGTTTAAAGCCACATCGGTCTGAATAAACGGAACTGAAGTTTCCCCCATCATGTTACGCATTTTTGCACTAACAATACCCGCCGATGCCGAATAATCAAAACCAAACGGAGAACCAATCGCAAGTACAGGCTCACCCACACGCAAGCGATCAACATTGCCTGTGCGAAGTTCAGGGAAATTACTACCATTCACTTTTAATAAGGCAACATCAGTGCGCTCATCGCTTCCAACGACCGTTGCATCAATCTCACGACGGTCATTCAACACAATCGTAACTTTAGACGCATCCTCAACCACATGATGATTTGTCAATAAATAACCATCTTTACTGATAAAGAATGCACTACCGTAACCTGTTTTTTCTTGTGGTGCTTTTTGTTGTGGAATAATGACCTGATTACCAAAGAAGCGGCGTAAAATTTCAGGAACCTGCTGTTGTAATAGTTCTTCTTGGCTTAACTTTTTAACAACATTTACACTCACAACCGCAGGGCTTACCTGCTCGACTAAATTCGAAAAATCCACAGGGCCAGCAGCTTGTGTCTGTGCTGTTGCAACCGTAAATACTGCTGCATACAATCCTTTTTGTAAGTACGATTTGTTCATTTTTAGCATTCACCCAATTGTGCTTATCATTTGAAATATGTTTGTTTTTATCACAAAGCAAGTCTTTGCTTCGTAATAAAATGTTGGATCAATTCTTAAGAATATTATCTTAATTATTCCTTAAATATTACACATCTATGAATATTTTTCATTATTCTTAAACATTCATGCCCTTGCCTTTTTGATCAAAAAACGTTGTGATGATCGGATATTTTTAAAATTAGCTGATGGACATGTCTAATTTAAACACTACACATCATTTTGATGTGATTATTGTGGGAAGCGGTGGTGCAGGCCTAAGTTTGGCACTTTCCCTGCCAGATCATTTCAATATTGCAGTACTTGCAAAATCGACCCTGACCGATGCCAGTACCTATTTTGCCCAAGGTGGCGTAGCTGCAGTACTCGATAAAACTGATTCGATTGAACAACATATTGATGACACGATGATTGCAGGTGCGCATCTATGTGAATTCGATGCAGTTAAACAAACGGTCAAAGGTGGAAAACCTTCAGTAGATTTTTTACTTAATCAAGGTGTGCAATTTACCTTAGATGAACAAGCACAATTACACCTTACTCGTGAAGGCGGTCACTCTCAGCGACGCATTATTCATGCAGCAGATGCCACAGGTCGTGCTATTTCCACAACATTGGTTGAACGTGCACAAGAAAAAACCAATATCCATATCTTTGAAAATTTTATTGCGATCGATTTAATCACCAGTCAAAAGCTGAATCCACACGCTGAAAATCGTGCCCTTGGCCTGTATGCACTGGATGAAAGTAATGAAAAAGTACATACCTTCCTAGCACCATTTACAGCACTTGCTTGTGGTGGAGCCATGAAAGCATATTTATATACATCCAACCCCGATATTGCGACTGGTGACGGTATTGCCATGGCCTATCGAGCAGGTTGCCGTGTTGCCAACATGGAGTTTAACCAGTTCCATCCAACCTGTTTATATCACCCGCAAGCACGCTCTTTCTTAATTACCGAAGCCATGCGCGGTGAAGGTGCATATTTACGTCTACCAGATGGTGAACGTTTTATGCTACGTTTTGATGAACGTGCTGAACTTGCCCCACGGGATATTGTGGCGCGTGCGATTGACTATGAAATTAAACGTCTTGGTATTCGCCATGTATGGCTAGACATTACCCATCAACCCGCTGAATTTATTACAGAACACTTTCCAACACTGTATGCACGCTTACTCGAATTAGGTATCGATATTACCAAAGAGATGATTCCTGTAGTTCCTGCAGCACATTACACTTGTGGCGGTGTCGTTGTCGACGAGAACAGTCAAACTGACATTTCAGGTTTGTATGCGATTGGCGAAACGTCCTATACCGGACTTCATGGTGCCAATCGAATGGCCAGTAACTCTTTACTTGAATGCTTTGTTTATGGCATGAGCGCAGCAAAACATATTCAGGAAAATTTTAAAGCAGATCAACCAATATCTACAATACCGGCATGGGATGATTCACAAGTAACCAATCCAGATGAAGATGTGGTGATTTTGCAAAACTGGGATGAATTACGCCAAACCATGTGGAATTACGTCGGTATTGTTCGTACTACAAAGCGCCTCCAACGTGCCCTACACCGCATTGAAATGCTTAAGCGTGAAATCACCGAGTACTATCAAGATTATCAAGTCAGCAAAAACTTAATTGAATTACGCAATTTAGTCTTGGTATCAGAAATGATTGTTCGCTGTGCCATGGAACGTAAAGAATCACGTGGCTTACATTTTACTTTGGATTATCCAGAACAAGCAGATGAACTGCGTAAAACAGTGTTAACACCACCTGATTTCACGGTTGATTGCCCTGTAGTAAATACTGAGTTAGTCTCTTAAAACTTTTAAATCAAAAAAGAAGCCGCACATTATGTCGGCTTTTTTTGATTTTACTATCCATAAATATGTAGCGCAGCTTTGAAAGTTTCTAAGTGCAGATTTACCAGATCATCCATATTCTGATAGCCCCCAGCCAATACAAACATCAACGGTATATCTGCACGTTTAGCCAAGTTAAAAACCATTTCTTCGCGTTTTTGTATCAAAGTGGTGCTAAACCATGATGAGCCAAAAGGGTCAGCTTGATGACAATCCATCCCTGCTTGATAAATAATTAAATCTGCACCCCATGCTTTAGCTTGCTGTATTCCTTCATGTATAGCCAAAGTATATTGTGCGAAATTTCCACGATCTTTATGCACATGCCGTGTTAAAGAACGTTCATAAGTGGGACAACCAAAATGTAGCCCATAAATACTAAAATTAAAAAGGTTCTCTAACCGTCTTGTAAACTCAGCTGTGCCATTCCCCCCATGTTGATCGCAATCGAGTACAAAGATTTTTTTATTCGGATTCTGCTGTGCCACCAAAGCCAAACCATTGAATGTGCAAAATGATCCACCGTATTCATACACTGCATGATGAAAACCCTGTGCAACATTTGCTGCAATGCCTTTTTGCAAAGCCATTTCTGCTGCCATCAACTGCCCTGCATTGATTCTCAGCACTGCATCTCTAAGCTGGGTATTCCAAGGCTTAAAGCCTGAAAAGGTCGCAAGCTTAGTGGGCTTCCCTGTCATAAATGCGTCCACATAAACAGGATCATGCACTTGGCTTAAAATTTCAGCGTCAATACACTCAGGTTCATATATTCGGATGTTCTGACATTGTTCTAAAGCTGTTCCAACTGCTAATAATTTTTCCATACTATTGGTATGGGTATGAGCAAAATATTTTGGCGAAAAGCATACATCTAACATGATGGAAACACTCAAAGTTGCGCTATTGCCACATCTATTAATTGCTGGAGCTCAGTCGTACCTGGACTATACAGACCATTATCCACTTGCTGCTGAAAATGCGTGCTGAATGCACGTTTTCGATTTTGTGGCGACACGGCCAAAGTCGTTAAGCGTAAAAACCACCAACCAGAAATGGCCTGATAAGGAATCACAAAACCTTTAAACTCCCGATTTTGTCGTTTTTCAACTAATTGTTCAGCATCATAACTCACGGAAAAAAGTGAACCTGCTGGAATACGAACACCATTCATGAGTACAGGTTTCAAACTGATACAAGAATGGTTATCCCCCATATTTAATTTTTCCATAAATATGGGCTGACCGTGTACATCTACAAAAATATTAATTTCACCGTTACGTAATACACGTCGATGTGCGATTTTTAAAAAGAAATTTTCAGCCATTGGACATGAGCCAACTTTTGGCTTATCAACCAGTGCTTGCACTTCAACAATTTGGTTTTCAATCGGGGATTTTGGCAAAATCACATCTTCAATCAAGGAACAAATAAGCTGACTTTCTTCTAAATTTGCATGTTGCTGGATTTGACGCAAACTTTTTTGGAGACGTAATTCTTTCTCTAAAACATCGCAAAATTCTGTAGCTTGTTCAGATTGATTCAATTGCTGAATATTTTGATTCAAATCCAGATTACGCCAACTTGACAAATCTACATGATATGCACGACTTTGATCTAAAATTTTGCGTAAACCGTGCGTGTCATATTGATCAAAAAGTTTAAGATCTTGAAATTCATGTGATACGCGCGGCACATTAATATATTCAGCTAACACACGTGTGGCTTGGGTATAGCCACAGCCACGTCGTTCAGTTTGATGTGAGTAATGCTCATTCAGCATTTCTGTCAATTTTTCTGACAAAGGATATGCATGATCCTGAAAGAGCCGAACAACTTCATGTGCAGTAGCAGTCATGTATTTAACCAATCAAATCTGTGATTCAATTATAGATTTAAAACAGCACTTATGAGTTGATTGATTTCTACTAAGCTTTTGAAATTATGCAAATAAAAATACACTACGCAGAAAATTCACCAACCAATGCACAATTTATTTAGACAGACTGCTGCATTTTAATCCAATGTAATGGATCAACTGCATATTTTCAGTTCAATGTCGCTGCGGAGGAATCGAATAGCTACCGGTAATATGAGCCACAGGCTCTTCAACACCCTCTGAATAAACCAATACCTCACCATAAATGATGCTTTTACCGACCTTAAGTAATCGACATTCTCCCCGCAAGTCTTTATTCGCCTCAGGCTTTCTTAAAAAGTTAATATTCATACTTGTGGTGACTGCAAGTCCGACAATTCCAATCTCTGCAAGTATTGCCACATACAATGCAAAGTCCGCCAAAGTCATCATAGTCGGGCCTGAAACAGTATTGCCAGGCCGCAAATCTTTTTCAGTCACATGCCAAATTAAAGTGGCAGCCTTTTCACCAACTTCTACGATAGTGCAATGCTTTAAACTTGGTGCAAATTCAGTTTCAAGGAAATTAATAATCTCCTGTTTTGTAGCATGCATAAAAATCATCCATAACTTTTGCTATGAATGATTTTTAAATCAAATGCCTAACAAATACTATGGCATTTTAGATCTGCTGTAGATGCGATAATGCCTGTTGGAAAACATGCTCAGGTGTTTGGGTTGCGTCAAGGCGTTTCATTCGTTCAGGGTGCGTTTGATGAATCTCAGCAAAACCTGATCTTACTTTCTCAAAGAAAGCTGCTTTCTCTTGCTCAAAACGGTCTAAAGCACCACGCTCTCTTGCTCTTAACATTCCTGTTTCTATCGGTGCATCAAGCCAAAAAGTAATATCGGGTATACGCGCAACAAAACTTGCATTTAAGACGTTGAGTTTGTCACGATCTAAGCCACGTCCTGCACATTGATAAGCAAAACTCGAATCGGCAAAACGATCACATAAAACGATTTTACTTTCTGCCAATGCCGGTAAAATCACGCGCGCCAAATGCTGCGCACGTGCAGCATACATAAGCAACAATTCGGTATCATCACTCATTGCTTCATCATGATTGACGGCCAAAAGTAATGCACGAATTTGTTCAGCCATAGGTGTACCACCCGGCTCACGTGTAAGTACGACATTTTTACCCAAATTTTGGAAATGATCATGTAATTTACGAATGAGTGTAGTTTTACCCACACCTTCCGTGCCTTCAAAGCTAATAAACATGCTCACTCCTTAGTTTTTCGCACGAATTACAGATAAATATTCTTGTACCGCGCGATTATGGTCTTGCAAATTACTGCTAAATTTATGGCCGCCATTTCCTGTTGCAACAAAATATACATTGTTAGATGAATCAGGATGCATTGCAGCTTCAATGGCTTTTTGACTCGGCAAAGCAATCGGTGTTGGTGGTAAACCATTAATCGTGTAAGTGTTATAGGCTGTTGGTGTACGTAAGTCCTGACGCGTAATATTACCGTTGTACTTATTGCCCATACCGTAAATCACAGTTGGATCTGTTTGCAAACGCATCCCTTGTTTGAGACGACGCACAAATACACCAGACACTTGTTCAAGCTCACTATCAATACTGGTTTCTTTTTCAATAATCGACGCCATGATCAAGGCTTCATATTTATCTTTATACGGTAAATCATTAGCACGATTTGCCCAGGCTTGATCAAGCGATTTCATTTGACGTTGGTACAAATCTTTTAAAATTTTACGATCAGACTCACCTTTGGCAAAGAAATAAGTATTCGGAGCAAATAAACCCTCTGGGTGTGAATATGGAATACCCAGTTCCTGCAAAATCTTTGAATAAGGCAGATTGCTAATGTCATGCGTTACCAATGGATCACTTTTCAATGCATCAATCAGTTGCTTAAAGGTCGTCCCTTCAATCACTAAAATACGATTCATTTGTGCATTTTCAGAGTTCGAAATCAACTCCATCACATCACGCACACTCATGCCTTCATGAATTTCATACACACCTGCTTTTAAGGTGTCATTAATCATGATTTTTTGATACAGCTTTAAAATGATCGGGAAGCTTACCTGTTTGTCCTTTGCTAGACGGTCGATAAATCCAGAATAAGTGTCACCAGTTCCAATGGCTAACATCTGTTTCTTACCGTCGATAGGATATGCTTTAAACAGGCTTGACCACAATAGCATGGCAAGCAAAAGCACAACGCCAACCAAAACAACAAAGATAGCTTTCAAAGGAAAACCTGTCTTCACAGGCTTTTTCTTATTGGATTTTTTCGAGGCAGCGGACATATTAATGAATCTGATTTAATTGAAGCGTCTGGAAAAGTTCAATACAAGTTTGAACATCTAATACAACCCCATTCAGAGTTGATGCAATTTTCATTGGACTCAGTGCATTACAGAAGAATACGCTTTTAAAATCAGCAATTTCGTCCATATAAATATAGCGCTGTGTGCAATTTATACCATGTTGTTGCATACGTTTCAGAATTTCTGCCCGCATGACTCCATGCACACCATTATAACCAAGTTCAGGCGTGATCCATCCTTCATTTGTATGAATAAAACAATTACTGCTCACACCTTCAACAACTGAACCCTGCACATCGGTCACCAATGCTTCTAACCAGCCCTTTTCATCTAGTTCCGCTTTAAGCATGACTTGTTCTAAACGGTTTAAAGACTTTAACCCGACCAAATTAGGCATGGTTAAACCAATTGCCTGTTGAAGGATGCCACTATCAACAATGTCATAATTAAAATCATCTACCTTTTTAGGATAATAAAATACCCATACATCAGCAGGATGATCAGGCAAGCTGTAACCACGCTGCCCCTCACCTCGACTCAGCACGATTTTAATTGTGCCATTGACCGCATCACTTTTGCGCAGCAGTTTTAGTGTTTGTTCAATCAAGTCTAAATTGGCACTTAGCTTTAAACGTTCATTACTCAGCTTTAAACGTGCTAAATGTAAGGGCCACAGTTCAATCTGACCCTGACGAATACGTGCTGTAGTAAAGCAGCCATCACCATAATGAAATGCTCGATCTAGCAAATCAATATGTTCAATTTGCTGGGTATTTTTAAAACACTGCATAGCGCGTTATCCCAATTCAATCTGCCTAGTTTAAAAAATTACGAAGACAAATGTATTTCTTTTTTGGTCATATTAAATTCTTTTTTTATTATTTTTTCTGCATAAAAACTACAGATACTCTTACTTCATTAAATAAAACATGCACAAAAATGAGGCACACATGAACATTGCAAAACTAAAAATTGGGGTATTGGCTGCGTTAATTTCGACAACAGCATTCAGCGTATCGGCCAAAGATTTCTTAAATGTCTCTTATGACCCTACACGTGAGTTGTACGATAACTTTAATAAAGACTTTGGTGCATATTGGAAAAAGACCACAGGACAAGACATTAACTATAAACAATCACATGGCGGCTCAGGTAAACAAGCACGTGCTGTCATTGATGGCTTAGATGCCGATGTCGTCACGCTTGCACTTGCTGCCGATATTGATGAAATTGCAGCACGTGGCTTAGTGGCTAAAGACTGGCAGAAAAAATTCCCACAGAACTCGACACCTTATACCTCAACTATTGTCTTCCTTGTGCGTAAAGGCAATCCAAAGGCTATTAAAGATTGGGGCGACCTGATCAAGCCAGGTGTTGAAATTATTACACCAAATCCGAAAACCTCTGGAGGTGCACGTTGGAACTATTTAGCTGCATGGGCTTGGGCTAAACACCAACCTGCGGGTAACGATAGTAAAGCTCAGGAATTCGTTCGTCAGATTTATAAACAAACCAAAGTACTTGATTCAGGTGCTCGCGGTGCAACAACAACATTTGCTGAACGTGGCATTGGCGATGTATTACTGGCTTGGGAAAATGAAGCACATTTGGCTGTGCGCGAACAACCCGGTAAATTTGAAATCATTACACCATCTTTATCGATTTTAGCTGAGCCACCAGTGGCAATTGTTGAAAAGAATGTGAAAAAAGACGGTAATGAAAACTTAGCCAAGGCATATTTGAACTATCTATATTCACCTGCAGGTCAAACCATTGCCGCACAAAATTACTATCGTCCACGTAATGCAGCAGTTTTAGCGAAATATAAAAATGTATTTAAACCTTTAAAACTCGTCACGATTGACAAAGAGTTTGGTGGTTGGGGCAAAGTACAAAACAAACATTTTGAAAATGGCGGTATTTTCGATCAAATTGTAAAAACCAATAATTCAAAATAAGTTAAGCATTTCACTAAAGCATCGATCTTTTACATAAGGTCGGTGCTTTTTTACACCCACACTCTTTATTATCTTTTTTATTCATATTAAATTCGTTTTTAATTATTTTTTATGCATAAAGATAAGCGCTATTCTGCATCCATGTTACAAACCATGTAAAAAAATATTGAGGTTCACATGAGCATTTCCGCTAAATTAAAATTGGGTGTTTTAGCTGCTGTAGTATCCACCCTTTCATTGGGCGCAGCAGCAAAAGATTTTTTAAACGTATCTTATGACCCGACGCGTGAATTGTACGAAAGTGTGAATAAAGACTTCAGTAAATATTGGGAAAGCCGTACAGGTCAAAAAATTAATTTCAAACAATCACACGGTGGTTCAGGCAAACAAGCACGTGCTGTGTTAGATGGTTTGGATGCCGATGTTGTGACGCTTGCCTTAGCTGCTGACATTGATGTTTTAACTGAAAAAACCCAACTTCTCCCAGCAGATTGGCAAAAGAAACTACCACACAACTCAACTCCTTATACATCAACGATTGTTTTCCTTGTCCGTAAAGGCAACCCAAAAGCGATTAAGGACTGGGGCGATCTTGTGAAACCGGGTGTGGGCATTATTACCCCAAACCCAAAAACTTCAGGCGGTGCACGTTGGAACTATTTAGCTGCATGGGCGTGGGCTAAACACCAAGCTGGCGGTAGTGATACAACAGCGCAAGAATTTGTTCGTAAAATTTATAAAAATACCAAAGTCCTTGATTCAGGTGCACGTGGTTCAACGACAACATTTGCTGAACGCGGTATCGGTGATGTTTTATTGGCTTGGGAAAATGAAGCGCATCTAGCTATTCGTGAACAACCAGGTAAATTTGAAATTGTGACTCCATCACTTTCAATTTTAGCTGAACCGCCTGTTGCGATTGTTGAAAAAAATGCCGAGAAAAAAGGCAACTTAAATTTAGCCAAAGGTTATTTAAACTTCCTTTATTCACCTCGTGGCCAACAAATTGCAGCTCAAAACTTCTATCGCCCGCGTGATGCCAAAACATTGGCACAGTACAGCAAAGTTTTTCAGCCATTAAAACTCGTTACGATAGATAAAGAGTTTGGTGGTTGGAATAAAGTACAAAAAGCACATTTCGAAAATGGCGGTGTATTTGACCAAATTGTAAAAGCCAACAATGGCAAATAAACCAACCGCTTTGACTGAATAAGGAGCATTGACATGACACATACAGTAATTGTCCCTGGTGTAGGCGGAAGCGAACATGCACATTGGCAGTCATGGTTACAGCGTCAACTGATGTCATGCTCTCGTGTTCAACAAAAAGACTGGAATCACCCTGTACTTAAAGACTGGATCAAACAATTTTTAAAAACTGTTCGTCCACTCCAAGGTGATATTCAAATTGTGGCTCATAGCTTTGGCTGCTTAACCACAGTAGCTGCACTTGCGCTGCACCCTGAACTAAATCAAAAAATTAAAAATTTAGTTTTGGTTGCACCAGCAAACCCGGCTCGCTTTGGTGAAAATGGTTTCGCACGTAATAGTGCGACAGACTACAAAGCGTTCTTTCATCAGTTAAGTATTCGTGTACCCGCAACCATGTTGATCAGTGAAAATGATCCTTGGCTAGCATTTGACGATGCCAAGCAACTTGCTGACGCTTGGAAGTTATATCCGGTCAATATGGGTGCTGTTGGACATATTAATGTTGCATCGGGTTTTGGCCCATTCCCTGAAATTTACAATTACTTAATTTCAGAAAATTCTATGCAACATATCAATATAACTGATGATCACAAGTATTTATTTAAATTTGCTTTTTAAGCACTGCTAACTATGCTTGTCGCGAATTCATTTTTTAAATTTTTGCTGACCTCTACTGTCAGCCTTTCTCTTTTTGAGGAGTAATCATGTCGCAGCGATCCCGAGTGCTGCCAGGATTTGGTCTTTCTCTAGGCTTTACCCTAGCGTATTTGTCATTAATCGTTCTCATCCCACTTTCAGCGGTATTTATTAAATCGCTCGGTATTGGTTGGGATGGACTTTGGGACATTTTGAGCTCAGAGCGAATTTTGAAGTCATTGCAGTTAAGTTTTAGTGCCGCAATTATTGCTGCACTAGTCAATGTGGTATTTGGCTTATTACTGGCTTGGTGTTTAGTACGTTACAACTTTCCAGGTAAACGTATTGTCGATGCATTAGTAGACTTACCTTTTGCTTTACCCACAGCTGTTGCAGGTATTGCATTAACTTCACTGTATGCACCTACAGGTTGGATCGGTCAATATCTTGAACCGATTGGTATTAAAGTTGCCTATACCCCTATTGGTATCACATTGGCACTCATCTTCATTGGTATCCCATTTGTCGTTCGTACCGTTCAACCCGTTCTAAGTGACTTGGAAACTGAACTTGAAGAGGCTGCATCTGCACTCGGTGCAAACCGTTTTCAGATTGTGACCAAGGTGATTTTGCCAATTTTATTCCCTGCTCTATTAACCGGTTTTGCCTTAGCATTTGCTCGTGGCGTGGGTGAATATGGTTCTGTAATCTTTATTGCTGGTAATCAGCCATTTAAGACTGAAATTGCGCCATTGATGATTATTTCTCGCCTAGAAGAATATGACTATGCAGGTGCAACCACCATCGCTGTTGTCATGCTAGTAATTTCATTTGCGATTTTGTTCTTGATTAACTTAGTACAAGCTTGGGCAAGTCGCCGCACAGGGAGAACTGCACGATGAATGTCAACAGTAATGCACTTGCGAAAAAATTACAGTCACGCGATGCGACCCGTGAACCTACGTGGGTGCGCTATACCTTAATTATCATTGCGCTGATTTTCTTTCTAAGCTGCCTCATCTTGCCATTAATTTTGGTTTTTGTTGAAGCATTTAAACAAGGTGTTGGCGTTTACCTACAAGCTTTGGTACATCCTGATACCTTGTCAGCGGTTAAACTCACCTTACTTACTGCAGTGATTGCCGTACCACTTAACGTAGTTTTTGGTGTAGCTGCCGCATGGACTGTGGCGAAATTTAATTTCCGTGGTAAATCGATTTTAACCACCATTATTGATATGCCATTCTCTGTTTCACCTGTTATTGCAGGTTTAATGTTGGTATTGATATTCGGTACGCAAGGCTGGCTTGGTGGCTGGTTAATGGATAACGACATCAAAATTTTGTATGCGGTTCCAGCAATTGTTCTAGCAACTGTGTTTATTACTGTACCTTTTGTTGCACGAGAACTCATTCCGTTAATGGAAGCACAGGGTACAGAAGAAGAAGAAGCGGCCATTGTACTTGGTGCGTCTGGTTGGCAAACTTTCTGGAAAGTGACCTTACCGAATATCAAATGGGGCTTAATCTACGGCGTGATTCTGTGTAATGCACGAGCAATGGGTGAGTTTGGTGCTGTATCTGTGGTTTCAGGCCATATCCGCGGCGAAACCAACACTTTACCGCTACACGTAGAAATCCTTTACAACGAATACACTTTTAGCGCTGCCTTTGCTGTGTCATCTCTATTGGCACTCCTCGCGATTGTGACCCTGATTTTAAAAACATGGGTTGAAATTCGTCAGGAAAAACAAGACAAGCGTAAAGAAGATTCACAAGTTTCTTAAGGAATGACCTCATGAGTATTCAAGTTAAAAATATTGAAAAACACTTTGGTGCATTCCATGCACTTAAAAATATCTCTTTAGATTTCCCAGATGGTCAATTGGTTGCCCTACTTGGGCCATCAGGCTGCGGTAAAACCACACTGCTTCGTATTATTGCTGGTCTAGAATCTGCTGACGGCGGCCAAGTCATTTTGGAAGGTGAAGATGCAACGCAAGTTCATGTCCGTGAACGTGAAGTTGGCTTTGTATTTCAGCATTATGCCTTGTTCCGCCACATGACTGTGTTTGACAACATCGCATTCGGTCTTCGTGTTCGCCCACGTGCAACACGTCCAACTGAAGCTGACATTAAAAAGCGTGTAACTCGCTTACTCGATCTTGTTCAACTTGGTTTCTTGGCAGATCGTTATCCTGCTCAGCTTTCAGGCGGTCAGCGTCAACGTATTGCGCTTGCTCGTGCATTAGCGGTTGAACCTCGTGTATTACTACTCGATGAACCATTTGGCGCGCTTGATGCCAAAGTTCGTAAAGAATTACGTCGTTGGTTACGTACCTTGCACGACGAACTACACATTACTTCAATTTTCGTTACACATGACCAAGAAGAAGCGCTTGAAGTTGCTGACCAAATCATTGTGATGAATAAAGGAAATGTAGAACAGATTGGTTCCCCGCGTGAAGTTTATGAAAAGCCTGCAACACCGTTTGTATTTGATTTCTTAGGTCAAGCAAACCGTTTTGAAGGTCAAAGTTCAAATGGCGTGATTCAAATTGGTGAAGACCGAGTGCGTTTACCACAACCTGAAAACGCGCCACAAGGTAATGTTATTGCGTTTGCTCGTCCTGATGAGTTACGTATACATGCACAACCGCAGGAAAATGCCATCCAAGCGACCTTTATCCGTGAATTATGGATCGCAGGTAAAGTGATTGCTGAGCTGAATGACCGCCAAGGGAATTTGATTGAAATTTCATTGACACCTGATGAAGCAAAAGCACATCAGTTCCGTCCAAATCAAACGGTATGGTTAAGTGCAACTGCATTGCACTTATTTGAAAATCAAGTCGCATAAAGACGAAAAGATGGGGCAATTACCGCCCCATCCTCTTTTAAGGTATAAAAGATTATGAATTTCCAACAATTAAGAATTATTCGAGAAACTGTACGTCAGAATTTTAATTTAACTGAAGCATCTGCTGCACTTTACACCTCGCAGTCTGGTGTAAGTAAACACATTAAAGACCTAGAAGATGAACTAGGCGTACAATTATTTATTCGTAAAGGTAAACGCCTACTTGGTTTAACTGAACCAGGCCAATCCTTACTCGGTATCGTTGAACGCATGTTGGTCGATGCAGACAATATCAAACGTCTAGCAGATGACTTTAACAAAGTCGATGAAGGTACACTGACCATTGCGACAACGCATACGCAAGCGCGATATGTCTTACCACCTATCGTGAATCAATTTAAAAAAGAATTTCCCAAAGTTCATCTGATTTTACAACAAGCAAGTCCTGTTGAAATCACTGAAATGTTGCTTCAAGGTGAAGCCGATATTGGTATTGCAACAGAGTCTTTAACCACCGAAGACAACCTTGCAAGTGTGCCTTATTATAATTGGCAGCACAGTATCATTACACCACAAAATCATCCACTTACGCAAAAATCAAATATTACAATTGAAGATTTATCTAATTACCCAATCATCACCTATCACGGTGGTTTTACGGGTCGTTCAAAAATTGATAAAGCTTTTGAAGAGTCAGGCTTTGATGTTGATATCGTCATGTCAGCGCTCGATGCCGATGTCATTAAAACTTATGTCGAGCTCAACATGGGTGTTGGTATTGTCAATGATGTCGCTTATGACACCGAACGTGATTATCGACTTAAACAAATTCCAACCGACATCTTTGGTGTAAATACAACTTGGATTGCCGTACGCAAAGGTCATTTACTGCGTGGCTATGGTTATGAGTTTATTTCTCTGTGCTCACCCGATGCAGATATCAAAGCACTAAAAAGAGTCGCATATCCTGAAGATTAAGACTTTAAAACAATAGTGAGGGCGTACTGCCCTCTTTTTTATGAATTTTTTTGAATACCCATGACATTTATATGGTTTTTTTTGAATATTTGATTAAAATATAAACTGAAAATAATAAATTTAAAACTTTTGTGACAGCCAGGGCTTTATGAAAAATAAAATATTTTATTTTGCGATGACGTTGGGTGTACCTTTTCAATTTGTTCAGGCAGCTGCGCTTGAACAAATGGATCAAAACATTTCAGCCTTCCTCGAGCCTAATAATTATGCAGAAATCAACCTTGCGATCTTTGATGCCAAAGTTGATGGCGAGGTACAATATAAAGAATATATCGCTGAATTAGGCATTCAAGAATTTTCTACCGGCAACCTCGTACAGCGTGAATACACAACAAAATTCGCATTAAAATTTCAACCACACGCTAAAATTTCGACGGGCTTAATTTACGAACAACCATTTAAAACTGATGTTAGTTACGTCTATAGCCCAAGCTTAGCCGATGGTTCCAGAATTGAAATCGAAGCTGCTGATATCAATTTTAGCACTCACAACTTTACTGGTCTCTTAGGCTACCAACCCACTAAAAATTGGAACTTTTATACTGGTTTAAGTGCTCAATCATTTAAAGGAAATTTAAAAGTCTCAGGACAACAATACGACGCCCTGAATGGCTATGATGTTCACTTTAAGAATGACAATGGTTTGGGATGGCTCGCTGGGCTCAGTTATCAATATCCTGAATATGCAATTAAAACCAGCTTAACCTACCGCTCTAAAATTACACACAAGAATAGAACCAGTGAATCCACATTGTATTCCAATGGTCCTATTACACTGAGCCCTGAATTTCACACAACATTTGAAACACCGCAATCGGTGAATTTAGAACTACAAACGGGACTAAGTTCCAAAAACATTGCCTATGGCAGTGTACGTTGGGTTAATTGGCAGGATTTTGTTATTCAGCCACCGCAACTCACAGCTGTACTTCATTATGCCTCGCTTGATCCGCGTTATGCTGAATTAGCAAAGCTTAAATTGATTGACTATAAAAAAGATCAGTGGTCGGGAAAAATTGGGTTTGCTCATCAATGGAACCCTTCTTTACTTACTGGATTAGAGTTCGTTTGGGATAATGGCACAGGAAACCCAGCATCAACATTAAATCCAAGTGATGGTTACCGTGGTATAGGTTTGGGCAATATGTTGAGGTTTAATGCTGATACATTCATTGCAAGTGGACTTTATTATTTGAAATTTTCTAAACCATCGATACCCACTAGTCCAAGTTCTTCTCACATCTCTGGTTTATCAAGTGTAGATGATAACGATGCGTTTGTTTACGGCTTGAAAATTGGCCATCATTTTTAATGTTTAAATCATTAAAAATGCAAAAAAAACGAGCCGAAGCTCGTTTTTTTATTCTATGTTTTTTATGAAAACTTACCAGTGATAACTTACACCAACTTTACCCACTGGAAGCCATTGATATTTATCATCTTGTTCAACTTTACGTTCATGATCAGCAAGGATTAATGGATCATCACCAACACCTGTTAAGTTGGCTGTTGGGTTACCTGTATAATATGCACCTACTTCACCAAAAACGCCCCAGTTTTTATTCAGCTTTGGAGCAAAACCTAAACCAACGTACGGTGCAATATCGTTATCGTAAGAAACTGTACCATTTACACGTGTAAAGTTCGTATCTTGACCACCAATTTCAATTGGTGTATCACCTCTACGACGTTTGTCAAGTGTATACTCAGTATCTACATAACCTACACCCGCAGCTACATATAAACCTTGTGCCCATGGATTTGCACTCGCACCCCAAGGACGAATTTCAGCATTTAAGTAAGCGAGTTTATTGTCCATATCCATGTCGTATTTCACGCCATCAACAGACAAATCATCAGACCAAGAAATGTCACCACCGTTATAACCTAATGCAAGGCCAACGTAAGGATTAGCAGTCCAAAGTAATGCACCACCATAGCCAGTCGTACCTACTTCTAAACGAGCACCTGTCGGAATTAATTGATTTTGGTCAAATGCATAGCCATCGTGAACAACTGATGTGTCAGCCATTACTGAACCAGCAGAAGCTGCAAGTACTGCTGCAATAGTCAATAAACCTAATGATTTCATGTGTTTCTCCTCAAAATAAACTGTTTTTCAGATTTCGTTCAATCTTGTTATATGGCACATCTTAAATGAATGGTCGCTCAACTTTTATGCAGAATTACTGACTTTTTGTTAACTTTTGATACAATTTGAATTTAATGTTGATTAATAATAGTTTTTTTATTTCTGCATGCCATAATTTTAAGAGACTTCGAAATTTTGGCTGTATATTTTGTGTATTTTTTCTACAATTCAATTTACATTGATAAGTACATCACCTTTGTTTTTTAGTATTTCGTCTGTGTTTAATTATTAATTCCGATCTTTAGCTGTTTTTTCATCTATTTTTGACACGTTTTAGTGTAAAATCTTGGAAAATTTTTTTCTGGATGGAAGAACATGTCTCAGCTTTCGACAATCATTGAACAAGCGTTTGAAGACCGTGCGAATTTCACAGCAGCGGACTGCTCAGCTGAAATCCGTCAAGCCGTTGAAGAAGTTATTGCCGGCCTTGATAATGGTTCATTACGTGTTGCTGAAAAAATTGATGGTGAATGGGTTGTTCACCAATGGATTAAGAAAGCCGTATTGTTATCATTCAAATTAAATGACAACAAACCAATGGAAGCTTGTGATCTACGCTTCTATGACAAAGTTGATACTAAGTTTTCTGATTGGACTGAAGAACAATTTAAAGCTGCTGGTGTACGTGTAGTTCCACCTGCTGTTGCGCGTAAAGGTTCATTCCAAGCGAAAAACGTTGTATTGATGCCTTCTTATGTAAACATCGGTGCGTATGTTGACGAAGGTACTATGGTTGATACATGGGCAACCGTTGGTTCATGTGCACAAATTGGTAAAAACGTTCACTTATCTGGTGGTGTTGGTATTGGTGGTGTTCTTGAACCACTTCAAGCGAACCCAACAATTATTGAAGATAACTGCTTCATCGGTGCACGTTCTGAAATCGTTGAAGGTGTAATCGTAGAAGAAGGTTCTGTAATTTCTATGGGCGTATTCATTGGTCAATCTACTAAGATTTATGACCGTGAAACTGGCGAGATTCATTACGGTCGTGTACCTGCTGGTTCTGTAGTTGTCTCTGGTAGCCTTCCATCTAAATGCGGTAAATACAGCTTATATGCAGCAGTAATCGTGAAAAAAGTTGACGCGAAAACTCGTGCGAAAACAAGCTTGAACGATTTGTTACGCGAAGACTAAGTCTTAATTTATCCGGAGCATTTATGTTCCTCGGAGCTTTAAACGCTCCTCGTCTCTACGGTTAGAAATGATCGTAGAGATTTTTTGTTTTTTTATATCTGGTTAATTTTGCTATGAGTACCCTTCGATCTTCCACTATTCCTGTTTCTGATCCGTCTGCGGGTTTACGTATCACGGAGATTTTCTATTCATTGCAAGGCGAAGCCAATACTGCGGGCTTACCAACAGTCTTTATCCGTTTAACCGGTTGCCCATTACGTTGCACCTATTGCGATACCACCTATTCGTTTGAAGGCGGTGAACGCCAATCATTAGAAGAAATTATTCAAACTACGTTAGATTTTAAAACGCCTTATATTTGCGTGACGGGTGGTGAGCCGCTTGCTCAACCGAACGCATTACCATTAATGACGCGTCTTGCCGATTTAGGCTGCGAAGTCTCATTAGAAACCAGCGGTGCTTTAGATGTCTCTAAAGTTGATCCGCGTGTTTCTAAAGTTATGGATTTAAAAACCCCAACTTCGGGTGAAGTTGCACGAAATTTGCTTAGCAACTTCGATCATCTAACTCAACACGACCAAATCAAATTTGTGATTTGTAACCGTGAAGACTATGAATGGTCAAAACAGCAAGTTGAACAATATAAACTCAACGAAAAAGTGAGCACCATTTGGTTCTCCCCTGCATTCGCAGTAGAAAAAGGTGCGGTTCGTTTACCTCAACTTGCACGTGATTTAGCACAATGGATTTTAGAAGACCATCTCCCTGTTCGCTTTCAATTGCAGTTACATAAATTGCTTTGGAACGATGAAACTGGTCGTTAAGTTTTAAAAAATTTGGAGTAATGCATATGCGCCCTCGTGCCATAGTTTTATTGTCTGGCGGTTTAGACTCAACTACATGTTTAGCTTGGGCTCAAGCACGCTATGAGTGTATCGCATTGAGCTTTATGTATGGTCAACGTTCAACGACTGAACTTGATGCTGCTCGTGTATTAACTCAGCAAGCTGGTGTAGAACATCGTGTCATTAATATTGATTTGGGTAACTTGGGTGGTTCTGCGTTAACAGACCATAGCATTGAAGTACCAGATCATGAACAAACCGGTATTCCTGTAACTTATGTACCAGCACGTAACACCATTTTCCTTTCGTATGCACTTGCTGCTGCCGAGGTTTTTGGTGCAGAAGCGATTGTTATCGGCATTAATGCGGTTGATTACTCAGGCTATCCAGACTGTCGCCCTGAATTTATTGACGCATTTGCCAACATGGCTCGTCTTGCAACAAAGGTCGGTGTTGAAGGAAAACCACTTAAATTTGAAACACCTCTGTTACATTTATCCAAAGCAAATATCATTCGCTTAGGCATAGAACATGGCGTAGACTACAGTCAAACGGTGTCTTGCTATCAAGCAGATGACCAAGGTCGTGCTTGCGGTAAATGCGATAGCTGCCGTCTGCGTAAACAAGGTTTTGCGGATGCAGGTGTTGAAGATCCGACACGTTACATACCGAAATAACAAGGTAGGGTTTATGAAAAATTTAAAATCAAACATTATTCTTTCTGCTGCTATCTCTGCAGCTGCATTGTTTGCTTCAGTTGCTCACGCTGACAACGACAAGCTTCAACAAGCATATAAGAGCACTAACGTTAAATCTTCGTTAATTAATGTTTGTAAAGAAGAAACTGGCAAAGGTAAAAAACTAACTGCTGCTGAAGTTAGTAAATACTGTACTTGTGCTGTTGAGGCAGATGGTCGTTTAACCAATGCTCAAAAATGGGAAATCCAAAGCACAATCAACCAGAAGAAAAGCCCTGCAACACTTGCTTTTGTTCAAAAACAAAATAAAGATTTACAAGCATGCTTCGGTCCTCAGTTAACAGGTAAATTAAAAACCTTAACTGAAGAAGCAATGAAATCTGCGCAAGCAAAAAAATAAGTTAGAAAACAAGAAAAGCCTGCAATTGCAGGCTTTTTTTACGGCTTTAACTTCATGACAAATTCTGTATGATGAATGACATCAAAACACGATAATTGCTGCCTTTAGGGCGGAATCAAAGTAAGGAACTTACATGTCTGCTTTAACTCTACCTAATCAAGTTTTTCCAACAACGACTGGTGAAATTAACCTTGCTGAACTTCATACGGAATGGTTAATTGTGTATTTCTATCCAAAAGACTCAACACCAGGTTGCACCACACAAGCTGTTGGATTTTCATGTTTAAAAGATCAGTTTGACACTTTGAACACCACTATATTTGGTGTTTCTCGAGATTCTGTAAAAGCTCATCAGAACTTCACAGAAAAACAAAATTTAAGCATTAATTTAATCAGTGATAAAGAAGAAACCCTTTGTCATCACTTTGACGTAATTAAAGAAAAAAATATGTATGGTAAAAAAGTGATGGGCATTGAACGTTCAACGTTCATTTTCCATAACGGTGAATTGATCAAAGAATATCGCAAAGTCAAAGCGGCTGGCCATGCAGAACAAGTACTTGAAGATTTAAAAAGCATACAAGCTTAAGATCTAAGGTGTCACTTCCTGAAATAGATTTTAAAAAAGGCCCGAATTTATCGGGCTTTTTATTACTTGTTGAAAAGCTAAATACAGCACACTAAATTATTAAAAACTCGCACTACACAACAAAGAAATTGCAATTCCCCACATCATTAAGGCAATGATACCATCCAATATTTGCCATGAACGTGGATGTTGAAATATTGGCAATAAATATCGTGCCCCATACCCCAAAGCAAAAAAGAACACGAATGATGCATTCATTGCACCAAAAGCAAAGGCCAGAGAATGTGTTTGATATTGAGTCGAAACCGAACCAATTAACACGATTGTATCCAGATATACATGTGGATTGAGCCAAGTAAAAGCCAAACAAATGAGTACAATCTGTCCTAGATGCGCTTCAGACTGCCCTTCTGGATTTAAGGCCTGACCACCTTGTCGCATATGTTGAAAATGCTGCCAACCATAAAACATTAAAAATGCTGCGCCTGCATATTTCGCCCATGTAAGTAAATCAGGATAAGATCGAATCAAACCCGAAAAGCCCAGCACACCTAAAGCAATTAATATGGCATCTGACAATGTACAAATCAGGCATATCCACAAAATATGTTGGCATTTTAATCCTTGCTTTAAAACAAAAGCATTTTGTGGCCCAATTGCAACGCATAGGCTTAAACCCAGTGCAAGACCATGAAAATAAGTAGAAAACATGATTATTTACAGACATATTAGATTTTATTTGATTATCTAACTTTAAAAATTAAATTGATTATTTCTAAATTAATATCACTCAAACTAAAATAAACTGAGTTGTTAAAATGTTTTGATTTAATTGTAGCGGAGCGTAAATATGCTTAATAGTAAACAGTGTGAGGCTTTTCTTGCTGTTGCTGAAACGGGTAGTTTTGATTTCGCTGCGGAGCGCCTGTGCTTAACGGCTTCCGCAATCACTTTACGTGTACAGCAGCTCGAAAAACAACTTGGTCATTTACTGATCGTGAGAGAACGGCCTTGTCGCGTCACTTCTTCAGGTGAAGCCTTATTGCATTATTTACAACATAGCCGCTTGCTGGAGCAGCAATTGATACAACAGCTTACAGGCAAATCTGCTGCTAACGAATTCTATCAAGTCAATATTGCAACCAATGATGATTCACTCGCAACTTGGCTACTCAGCACACTACAGCACGTACTCATTGAAGAAAAAATTGCATTGCATTTAAAGGTCGATGATCAAAGTCAAACTCATCATCTACTGGAGGCTGGCTTAGTCAATGCATGCATCTCGACTGAACAGTATGCGATGAAAGGCTGCCAAGCTGTGCGAATTGGTTCGATGACTTACAGAATGGTTGCGACACCCAACTTTATTAATAGATGGTTTCAACAAGGCATTCATCGCGAAAGCCTAAGACATGCTCCTGCGGTTATTTATAATGCCAAAGATCATCTCCATACAGATTTAATTCAAAAACAATTTGGTCTGAGTCCACAGAGCTATCCACATCATTTCATCCCATCATCAAATGCATTTGTAGAAACAATTTTGCTTGGTTTAGGCTTTGGTATGCTGCCAGATTATCAAATTGGCAATCGACTGAAATATGGTGAATTAATCGAAATTTTGCCCGAGTTTAAGCATGAACTAGAGCTTTATTGGCATCATTGGAATCAACAATCGCTACAACTACAAAAAATCACCGAAGTCTTGGTTCGAAGTGCACATTTAAAAATGCAGAAAAGTGAGCATACACACCTTACAGGCTAGCTTAGTATTTATTGAGCTGGTTTCCATTGCCCTTTGAGTTGAATTGTGACCTGCTCACCTACACCACCCAATGCCTTACGCATACCAAAGTCACTGCGGTTGATGGTTGTTGTCGCATGCACATCAAGTAATTTTGCATTGTTCGCTGTAGGCGTTAAGGTCGTATCAAATATCACAGGCTTAGTGACACCACGTAATGTAAGATTGCCATAGATCTGATATTTTGCATAAGCAATAGGTTTGATCGATGTACTTTTAAATGTGACTTGCTTAAATGCAGCTACATCGAAAAATTCACTGCCTAAAATCAATCCTTTTAGGCTCGGCTTACTCAAACTTAAACTTTCGACATCCAAGACCAAAGTTGCCAATCCGCGTTGCGGTAATTCAGGATCAAAAACAAGTTGCGATTGAACTTGGTTAAAACGCCCCTCCACTATAGACAAACCTACAGACTTAATGCCAAAGCTAATTTGGCTACTTGGCGTCAGTGTCCAGTTTGTCGCATAAAGTTGCGAACACATGGCTAAGCATAAGAATGCTGTAAAATATTTGGTTAATCGCTTTGCCGAGTTTTCCATGCGCTGCCACATCATCTACTCCTATTATAAGTCTTCTTTTTTTAGATCACCTCGTTGCGTAATGAGGGACATAAGCATAGTAACGGCTTTTAAATCAGGTTCGTTTTATCCTGAGTCAAAAATTTGTGTTGAAGTTGTTTATAAATGTCGGTGCGTTGAAAGGTTTGTAAAAACGCGATCGTCCCACCAGGAAATGCATCAGGTAAAATTTCACCACGGTAAAAAGCTTCTCTTAAAGGTGTCGCTGATATCGCACCTGCTAAACTTTCTAATTCGACCATCGGCCATTCAGGGAAGAGATTTAAATAATAAGAAGACTCATCTTTAAAATGTCCAATAAGTCCAACTTTAGCCCCCTCTTCCACGACATCTGCAACAAGAGTTTTGACTAATTTTTGCCATTTCTCACTGTTATAGACATCAATAACATGGACAAACTTAATTCGCTTTTGATCTTGTTCTGAGAAATTCGACAAGATCATTTCTTCACGTTCAGTTGCAAGAAAAGGATTCTTTAAATTTCTTTCATTTTGAGCAGATCCTAATGCCAATAATACATTTTGACTTTGCTCTAACGCAATTTTAATGGTTTCTAAATGCGCAAAATGAAAAGGCTGAAAGCGCCCAATGAAAACCAAATAATCAAATGAATATTTCATAACAAATCAAACTTTTTATGAACTGAGCAGTTGTGCCGCCAAGTGAAATATGCGACATAATGTCGGGCATAAAATCAAAATGAAACTATTAAGCAAGGATAGTACGATGACACTGAGCTGTATTCAACAACCTCATGAACATTTGAATGCGAATTTAGACAATGGCGTACTAACCTTAGCCATTAACCGTCCTCAAGCGAAAAATGCGCTGTATACAGAGTTATATCTGTGGATTGCCAAAGCTTTAGATGAAGCAGATCAAGATAACTCTGTGCGCGTTGTTATTTTACGTGGTGCAGATGCTGACTTCAGTGCGGGCAATGACATGCAAGATTTTATGAAATCTGCTGCTCAAAAAGGACAAGCTCCAGCTTCTGAAGGCGCACCGTTTATTTTATTAAAATCCGCTGCTCAATTTTCTAAGCCGCTGATTGCTGCGGTTCGCGGTGTTGCCATTGGGATTGGTGTTACGATTCTGCTTCATTGCGATCTAGTCTACAGCGACAATACTGCCCTATTCCAAATTCCGTTTGTGAGCCTTGGTCTATCGCCTGAAGGTGCATCGAGCAAGCTATTGGTTCAACAAGCCGGCTACCATAAAGCGGCGGAATTACTGTTAACTGCTCAGAAGTTTGATAGTGCGACAGCGCTTTCAGCAAATTTGGTCAATAGCATTGAAGAAGATGCTTATGCGACAGCTGCGAAAAAAGCAGCACAGTTATCTGCACTTCCACTAGCATCTTTGGTTCAATCAAAAGCATTAATGAAACATAATGTAGATGAAATCGTGGCATGGATTGACCATGAAGCTGAAATTTTCATGGATCGAGTAGGCTCTCCAGAAATGATGGAAGCTGTTGCAGCCTTTATGCAAAAACGTAAACCTGACTTCTCTCAGTTCAATTAATTTGTAATGGAACTAAAAAACCACTCATATTTGGGTGGTTTTTTTCATCTCAGCCCCAATCTATTTTCTAAATTAAAAAACTGGATGTTTCCACATGACTGCAGCATCACAAACTGACAATAAACCTGAAAAGAAACGCTACTACGAGCCTGCGCCTGAAGGCATCGATATCGAGAATTTTAAAAAAGTTGTACAAAGCCGTCGTTCTGTACGTAAGTTTACCGACAAGGCCATTCCAAACGACATTTTAGATGAATGCTTAGACCTCGCCTTGCTTGCACCCAATTCATCCAATTTACAACCGTGGACATTCTACGTCGTTCAAAACCCTACAAAGAAAAAACAATTAGTGAAAGCTTGCTTAGGGCAACTAGCTGCAAAAACTGCTGCTGAATTGATTGTCTGTGTCGCGCGTACTGACCGTGTTGATGAAATGGCAAAACGTAATATTTCTGAATTTCCATTTCCTGAAGCCCCTGCCGCTGTTCTAAAATATTACAAGTTCATTCCCTATAACTATAAAACCGGTTACTTCAACTCACTAGGTAACTTTAAGAAAGTAGCTTTCAAAGTTGCACGCACACTCGATAAACAATTACCTGTGACTGCCTTTAATAAAGCCGATGCGAAATTATGGGCAAGTAAAACCACAGCGTTAGCATGCGAAAACTTAGTTTTAGCTTTACGTGCCTATGGTTTTGATAGCTGTATGATGGAAGGTTTTGATGAGCCAATGGTGAATAAAATACTCGGACTGAATCATCAGCAATATCCTGTGATGGTAATTGGTGCTGGTGAACGAGCAGCAGATGGCGTGTTCTTTCCTCAGTATCGTTTTGACCGTAAGTTATTTATTCAAAAGGTTTAATGACCACATCATTTACCCATCAAGATCATTTGATACACGTAGGGCGACAAGGATGTCGCGACCGTTTGACTGTGGGACAGGACGTCCCATCAGTCAAACAAAGGGCTTTTGTTACTTTTCGCCCGTGAAAAGTAAAAATCATCTACAGATCAATAAATGAAAACAATTACCGCATATAGCGATAGTGATGCGGCATTAATACTCAACATCGACCATCTGAATAAACTCAAAAGCAGGCTCCTCATAAGGGTGACTCACCTTTAAAGCTCTCGCGACATGACTCGCTCGATCTTCTGGAACAATAGTTTCCACCCGCCATTCCGGAATACGCTCTAAAGTATCCAACTCACCAATGAATGGACTCGCACCTTTTACCGGCTTAAATTGCCCTGTGCCTAAAACCTGCCATGCACAGTGCTCATAATTACCTATACCACCCGCACCGGCTTCAAATACCGCAAGTTTTGTTGCATCAAGGTGAGATTCTGGAACGTAATAAATCAGTTTAAGCATGTATATTCTCTATCACTGCATGATCTTGCTTTAAAGCATTGCTAATTAAATTCAGTGCAATATTTTTAGAATTTTTTGCAAAACTAGCATATAAGCCAAGCTGCGGCAGCACTATATCTGTTTGAATAATCTTAACCTGAGGACTTAAGAATTTTAATAAATATTCTGGGACAAAACTAAAACCCATCCCCATATTAATTAAATTGAGATGCAGCATAACATTAGTCACCCATAGCATTTGATCATGCCTAAGTTGATGAAATGCAATCAGAGCATTTAACTTTTCATAAAAGACTGGAGAAGCATTTTTCTCACACATAATCACCGTATGATTTTTCAATTCTTGTAATTTTAATGGACGAACTGAGGGATGTAAGCTCTCTAAAGCTACCATATAAATTTGCTCGCTCATCAAATGAATATTTTCATAATCTGAATGCTGTAGTTCATAGCGGGTAAAGGTGATATCCAATTCCGCATTTTTCAGCGCTTGAATTTGCTCTAAGCAGGTCAAACTATGCAGATGAATTTTTATATCAGGAATAGTGCTTTTAAGTTGCGCCAAAATAGTTGGCATCAGTTTAATTTCAGCGACATTTAAAAAGCCGATATGAATTTGATTATTTTTTTGCTGTGCAACTTGTCTCGCCGCAGCGACTGCTAATTTACTACTCTCTAATGCTTGCTGCGCATGAAATTGAAAAGCCTGTCCTTCATCGGTCAAAGTAACTTTACGTGCTGAACGTTCAAATAAAGTTACGCCAACTTCTTGTTCTAAGTCCTTAATTTGTTGGCTAAGCGATGGTTGAGCCGTAAACAGTTTTTCTGCGGCTTTGGTAAAACTTTGCTCTTCAGCAACCGTTAAAAAATAACGTAAATGACGCAGTTCCATCTCACAACCTATTCACTCGATTCTCTCAATCATCCTTAGTATGTAGAGAAAATTTATATACATCTAGACTTAAAACCAATACATATTTCATTCACTAAACTGCTTACTTAGACTTCAATAAGCACCAGTCAAAGACTGAATTGGACTTAAAAAACGGAGTCAAGTATGACACAAGCGTATGATACCGATGTATTAGTCATTGGTACGGGACCTGCGGGCTCAACTTTGGGCTTAGCTTTGGCAAATTATGCCGTAAAAGTTCAACTTTGTACTCAATTTAATTGGTTAGCCAACAGTCCACGTGCGCATATTACCAATCAGCGTGCTATGGAAGTGTTACGTGATTTAGGTATTGAAAAACAAGTTCTAGAAATTGCTACTCCATGGGAGCAGATGGGTGAAAGTCTCGTAACTACCAGTTTAGTTGGTGAAGAAATTGCACGCCTCAGTGCTTGGGGTACAGGTGATGAACGTCACGGTGATTACATCAAAGGTAGCCCTTGCCCTTTAGTAGATTTAATTCAGCCCAAAATGGAAGCATTATTAGTTAAAAATGCTGCTGAACGTGGCGCAATATATAATTTCAATACTGAATATTTATCCCATGTGCAAGATGAGCATGGTGTAACAGCAACCTTTTTAAATCGTATTACAAATACTGAATTCAGCTTACGTGCCAAATATTTGGTCGGTATGGATGGGGCAAAATCCAAAGTCCTTGAACAGCTTGATTTACCCCTTGAAGGGGTGATGTCTCGTGCAGGTACAGTCTATGTCACGTTTAAAGCTGATCTTTCCAAATATGTGCAACACCGCCCTGCCATTTTGCAATGGATTGTCAATCCTGAAGCCAGCTTTGGTGATCTGGGCATGGGCTTACTCCGTGCCATTACACCGTGGAATGAATGGATTATGGGTTGGGGCTTTGATATTTCCAAAGGTGAACCACAAGTCACCGAAGAACAAGTTCGTGCTCGACTCAATACCTTTGTCGGTGCTGAAGTTGAAGATGTTGAAATTCAAAAATTATCCTATTGGTATGTAAACCAAACATGGGCAACTGAATATTCAAAAGGGCGTGTATTCTGCGGTGGTGATGCGGTACATCGTCATCCACCATCAAGTGGTTTAGGCTCAAATACCTGTATGCAAGATGCTTTTAACCTCGGTTGGAAACTTGCATACGCAGTTAAAGGCTGGTCACTACCATCGCTACTTGATTCATATACGCTTGAACGTGCACCTGTTGGCAAGCAAATTGTCGCGCGTGCCAATCAATCACGCTTTGACTATAAATACATGAAAGATGTTTTCGGCTTTGAACAAGGTGTGACGACGCAAAAACAAATGTTGGAACGAATCTTCGCTGAAAATGAGCAAGGTGCTGAAATTCGTCAAAAACTGTTCCATGCTTTAGAAATTAAAAACTTTGAGTTTAACGCGCAAGGTGTAGAGCT
Source organism: Acinetobacter sp. YH01019 (assembly GCF_013420285.1). Classification (NCBI taxonomy): domain Bacteria; kingdom Pseudomonadati; phylum Pseudomonadota; class Gammaproteobacteria; order Moraxellales; family Moraxellaceae; genus Acinetobacter; species Acinetobacter sp. YH01019. The sequence goes on along the minus strand of NZ_VOYM01000007.1, from coordinate 24,550 downwards.
AAATCAGCGTTATACGTCCAATGCAGTGATGGGTGAATCTGAACCTGAAGTATTTGAAAAAGATCAACAACTGTACTTACAAGCGACCACACGTCCAGGTGCTAAAGTACCGCATACATGGTTGATTAATACCAAAGGCCAAAAAATTTCAACTTTAGACATCACAGGCAAAGGTCGTTTTACCTTAATTATGGGCTTGTCTGGCAAAGGCTGGAAGCAAGCTGCCGAAGCTTTGGATTTGCCTTATTTGGATGTGATTCAAGTTGGTTCACGTGAGTATCGTGATGTATATGGTACTTGGAATGCTAAATCTGAAATTCATGAATCAGGTGCAGTTTTGGTTCGTCCAGATGGTTATGTGGCATGGCGATATCAAGACAGTACAAATGCTGCTTTTGATTTTGAAAATACGTTGAAGGCTGTGCTGAAGCAGATTCAATTGGCTGTTTAATCAATAAAACCACCTTCGGGTGGTTTTATTAATTCAATATTTTAGGATTTTTCTTTCCTACAATGTTGTTGTTTTTCTACACCTTTTTCAGCTTTATCTAACAACAATACTAAATTTTGTGTTCGATGATTTGAACCTTTTGGTACAAAACTATTTTGACTATATCCATTTTTATAAACACAAATCGACCAACTATATTTTGCTGGGAATATATGAATAAATTGCAAACTTTTCTTTGCAGAAAATGTAGCAATTCCGTCCTGTGTTTTTTTTAATGTAGATTCAGTAAAAGACTTGCCTTGCCATGTTGTAAGATTTAAAAATACTTCTGCATCGTCCAACTTTTCATTTTGCTCATTGATAACAGTTATATTAATTTTCGGATGCTTCGTTTTTAAAATAGGAAAGCACCCACTTAGCAATGTTGACGGAAACATAAAGCCTAAAAGTAAAAATATTTTTATATCTTTTAATAATACAAATTGTTTAAAGCTCATTATTAATTTTTGCAGTTTTTTAATTATGCATTAGTTTACATAAAAAACCGCCCCACGGCGGTTTTAAATATTACATCTGCAACGCATAACCCAAAACTAAAAACACCAACTGCAAACACACCACTGCACCAAAAAGCTTCCAGCCCTTTTTACGCAGCGCAGATTTATCCACTGCCGAATATTCTGCTGTTTTAATCATGTCATCACCTCATCATGAGTGTTGATACTAAACTCGTTTAGTTATCCATCTTTCTTTTATCTTGCTGTCTTTTATCTTGCTTAGTTATTGTGCATAAATTACACACTAGCATGTTTCCACAAATATAAAAGCAAAATCTAAACCAAGTTCAGTGGGAGAAATAAAAATTTAAAACCAACAAAAAACCACCCGCAGGTGGTTAAAAATCGAAAGCGATTATATGTGTAAAAACAAGCATTCACAATAATTAATATATCTTTTGGTAAATTTTAACCATAAAAAAAACCACCCGAAGGCGGCTCTTTTCTATGATTCATCTATCTAAGATTAACCAATAAATTTACGGGCATTACGGAACATACGTAACCATGCACCATCTTGATCCCAGTCTTCTGGTTTCCAAGAATGCTGAATCGCACGGAAGTTACGTTCAGGGTGTGGCATCATAATTGTTGCACGGCCATCTTTCGAAGTTACACCAGAAATCGCTTCTGGCGAACCATTCGGGTTCAATGGGTAATGCTGCGTTGGGTTGCCTTGGCTATCTACATAACGCAAGATCACTTGGTCATTTGCATTTAAAGAAGCCAAGTTTTCTGCCGAAGTCACAACACGGCCTTCACCATGCGCAACTGCGATTGGAAGAATCGAACCTTCCATACCTTCTAACAATACAGAGTTAGATTTTTCAACGCGTACGTTGACAGCACGTGCTTCAAACATCTCAGACGTATTGCGGTGGAAACGAGGCCAAGCTTCTGCACCCGGAATGAGCGGCGCAAGTTGTGACAACATTTGACAGCCGTTACAGATACCTAGAGAGAAAGTTTCATCACGGTTGAAGAATTTCTCAAATTGGTCACGAAGTTTAGGATTGAATAATACAGATTTAGCCCAACCGCCGCCTGCGCCCAATACGTCACCGTAAGAGAAACCGCCACACGCGACTAAACCTTCAAAGTCATCAAGACTGATACGGCCAGCAAGCAAGTCGCTCATGTGTACGTCTACGGTATTGAAGCCGACTTTATCGAATGCAGCAGCCATCTCTACATGACCATTGACACCTTGTTCACGCAGAATCACCATGTTTGGACGGCGTTCATTGATGTACGGTGCTTCGATAGGCTCGTTCAAATCAAATGTTGGTTTTGCAATTAAACCTGCATGTGATTTGTCAGCGATTAACGCATATTCTTGATCCGCAGTTTCTACGTTATCACGCAGACGTTGGATTTGATGTGACACTTCAGTCCATGCTTGCTGTAATTCAGCACGGTCTAAGCTCAAACCATTTACAGTTAAAGTATCTGTATCGTTTACAGTACCTACTACTGCAATTGCATCTTTAATTGATGATGCAGCGACTTCAGCTTCTAATGCAGCCCAATCCGCTTTGCTGATTTGAAGAACTGCACCAATTTCTTCTGCAAACAAGCTTGCAGTAGATTGATCTTCAAGTGCTACACCTAGGCGTGATGCAAACATCATTTCAGCAACAGTCGCAACCAAGCCACCATCACCGATGTCGTGATACGCTTTAATTAAGCCACGGTTGTTCCAATCTTGAACCAACGCAAAGAATGCTTTGAAGTCATCGAAGCTATCTACGTCAGGTGTTACAGAACCAATTGCTTTATAAACCTGAGCAAGGATCGAACCGCCTAGACGGAACTGACCTTTAGAAAGATCGATACGTACAAGTACAGACTCGATATTTTTAAGTTCAGGTGTCAATGTTTTGCGAACATCCGTCACAGGTGCAAATGCTGTGATCACGCCTGACATTGGTGAAGTGACAGATTTGTCTTCGCCTTCGTCATTCCAAGTGGTACGCATAGACAATGAGTCTTTACCTACTGGAATTGCGATACCTAGTGCAGGACACATTTCCATACCGATGGCTTTTACGCCTTCGAATAATGCTTGGTCTTCGCCTTTTTGACCTGCAGCCGCCATCCAGTTTGCAGACAATTTAATGTCACTGATCTGGTCGATTTTTGCAGACATGATGTTTGAAATAGATTCAGCAACCGATAAACGCGCTGACGCAGCAGGATTTAACAATGCAACGGGTGGACGTTCACCCATTGCCATTGCTTCACCTGTATAACCTACAAGGCTTGTTGTTGTCACTGCAGCATCTGCTACAGGTACTTGCCAACGACCTACAAACTGATCACGTGCAACCATACCTGTAATAGAACGGTCACCAATAGTAATTAAGAACGATTTAGATGCAACTGTTGGATTCTTAATAACACGGTAAATCGCATCTTTAAGATCTGTTACTTTAGCAGCATCAAAATCATCGCCTTTACGTTCAATTGTTTCATATGAACGGCTCATGCGTGGTGTACCGCCAAGCATCACTTGCATTGGCATATCCACAGCTTTGTTTTCAAACAATGGATCTTCAACGGTTAAATGGCGCGCTTCAGTCGCTTCACCCAATACCGCAAACGGACAACGCTCACGTGCACAAAGCGATTCGAACAATTCTAAAGAACTTGGACGAATGGCCAGTACATAACGTTCTTGCGCTTCGTTCGACCAAATCTCCATTGGAGACATGCCTTTTTCCAATGATGGAATTTTACGTAGATCGAGTACCGCACCCAATTCGTGGTCATTTACCAGTTCAGGCATTGCATTTGAGATACCGCCCGCACCAACATCATGTACAGATACGATTGGGTTATGGTCTTCCATGCGCCAGCAAGCATCAATCACTTCTTGGCAACGGCGTTCCATTTCTGGGTTTTCACGCTGTACAGATGCGAAGTCTAGGTTTTCACCCAGCTTACCGCTGTCTACAGAAGACGCTGCACCGCCACCTAAGCCGATGAGCATTGCAGGACCACCTAGTACGATCAGTAAATCGCCTGGTTGAATCGCATCTTTTTCTACATGATCAGGACGGATGTTACCGTAACCACCGGCAATCATAATTGGCTTATGGAAGCCTTTTACATCACCATTTACATTTTGTTCAAATGTACGGAAGTAACCATTTAACGCAGGACGACCAAATTCGTTGTTAAAGGCTGCACCGCCCAATGGGCCTTCAATCATAATTTGAAGTGGAGATGCCATACGAGATGGTTTGCCGTAGTTTTCTTCCCAAGGCTGTTCAAAGCCTGGAATATTCAAGTTAGATACGGTAAAACCTGTTAAGCCTGCTTTTGGCTTACCACCACGACCTGTTGCGCCTTCGTCACGGATTTCACCGCCCGAACCTGTTGCTGCACCAGCAAATGGTGCAATCGCTGTAGGATGGTTATGCGTTTCCACTTTCATCAAGATGTGAGCGGCTTGACTCTTGTATTTATAAACGTGGTGACCTGTTTCAGCGTCTTGTTTTGGATAAAAACGCTGTGTGTCAAAACCAACTATTACAGAAGCGTTGTCTTTATATGCCGACAATACATCTGTAGGTGATTCTTTATAGGTGTTTTTAATCATTTGGAACAATGACAATGGTTGAACTTCACCATCAATTGTCCATTCAGAACCGAAAATTTTGTGACGGCAATGCTCTGAGTTCGCTTGGGCAAACATCATCAATTCGATGTCATGCGGGTTGCGACCCATTTTTGTGAATGCATCGGTTAAATAATCAATTTCTTCATCAGAAAGCGCAAAACCAAATTCAGAGTTAGCTTTCACCAACGCCTCTTTACCTTGACCCAAAATATCAATTGAGTTTAAAGGCTTTGGTTCAGTTTCAGAGAAAAGTGCCGCAGCATCTTCAATAGCATTGAAAACACTTTCGGTCATGCGGTCATGTAATGCTAGTTTTACTTCATCTGAAACAGCATTTACGCCCTTCAAAGTAAACAAAACACCGCGTTCAAGGCGATGAACCGGTGTATTACAGTTGGCAAAAATGTCTGTTGCCTTAGACGACCACGGAGAGATGGTTCCAACACGTGGCGTCACTAAAATTTGGACTTCGTCACTTGCTGCTTGGTGCAATTCAAAAGATTGACCATCGTTGAGAAGCTGTAAAGCGGATTGCTGTTGTTGCTCGTTGAGCGCTTGGTCAAAAAGGTAAACCCATTGACTTTCAATTGATTGAACAGAACTAATTGACGTTAAACGTGATAATAGTTGAGTTTTCTTAAATGAAGAATGTGCAGGTGCACCGGCAACGATAAACATGCTGATTTTGGCTCCACGGGATGATCGAAAAGACCATGCCACAATGTGACTTGAGAGAGCGCATATTCTACTGTGTATTAGTTAAATCAGCTAGATGTGAAAGTGAAATTGTAGTGCTTATATCGGGAAGTTTAGGCAATAATGTTTTTATTTTTAAATAATAAAATTGAATTTAGTCGCACAGATTAACACAAAATTATCTGATTTTTTCATTTCACCCTAAGAATAATATTCAAACTATAAAAATGTTTTATTTTTCAACAACAACTCACTTTTTAATCAAGCGTTCAAACCATATTTGAAAATGAATTTCAGGTCTAAATGTGTGAGATTTAAACCTGAAATTCATAAAAGACTAAAATCATTTCACATTTGAAATTGAAACATTTTATTTATTCAAATCTGACAATAGATGTTGAATTACATTGAGGGCTAAGTTCAGTGAGTTTACATCTACACCATCAATCGTATCGCAAGCCTTGTGATAGCACGGTGCAAATTCGAGTTCATCACCTTTCATTTGCTCATTAAATAAAATTAGTGAAGTAACAGGAACTTTCCCTAAAAATGGCAAAGTATCGCTTGCTGTTAAAGTCGTTACATCATCTTTAATCTGAATATTATTGGTTTTAAAATATTGACGCATTCTTTCTTCTAATGCAGCATCCTGCGGGTGCTTAGGTAATTGGCTCATGCTGTCTAAGATTGGCTGATAATCACTTTGTGCAAGTCCATTGGCTTTAAACTGTGCCGCCATTTCTGCAATTGATAAATGGTCACCATCGGCAATCATGATATTCGGATTCTTTGTTCCCACCATATCAACATTGATATAGGCTTGAATGCCTTGAAGCTGTTTCTCACTGAGTGATTTCACAAAAGCTTGTGAACCTGCAATACCAACCTCTTCCGAATCCCAAAAGGCAAGATATAGTGTGTGTTTAGGTTTTACCTTTTGCTTCGCATAGTCTTGTAATAATGCTAACAATACTGCAACGCCTGAAGCATTATCATTAATCCCAGGCCCCATTTTCACCGAATCATAGTGCGCGCCGACAATCACAGCGGTATCTTTGTATTGCCCTTCAATCTCAATCACAATATTTTGCCCAACGGTCTTTTCTCGATTTTCAAATGGCAACATTTGCGCGTGCAAGCCTGCTTTCTTGGCTTGTTCAAGAATATATTGTGCGGAAGCCAATCCACCTGCTGTACCTACTGCACGATTGCCACCATTTTGTTCCGCAATTTCTTCAAATGTTTGTAAATGATGCATCATGCTATTTTCTGATGCAGCAACATTTTGGTTTGGCTGCACTTTCGTTATATTTTTTTCTGTATTGAAACTTGTACAACCTGACAAAAAAAATGTCACGCCCAAACTTAGTGCAGTCAACGTAGGAAGAAATTGTTTTCTATACATTTAAATTATTCTCATTAAAAATTAAAAAATGGGATAAAAGGTAAAATTTGCCCATCTATACTAACAGCCCATTTTTAAATTTCTGTTTTGTTTTGCATTTCACTAAGGCAAATCACTCATACATCTTTTAAGACAAGTTGTGTCGCCCCACACTAGTGCTTTTCTGCTAAGTTTGGCATTATTCAATTCAAGTAATAATTGAATAATGATAAATGACTCAAATGCGTTGGCTTGAACTTCTTTCTACAGTTCGTATTGGTAGCAATAAACACAGTTCTGAACAGGCACGTAGCCCTTTTCATAAAGACTATGACCGCATTATATTTTCGCAGAGTTTTCGACAGCTTAATCGCAAGACCCAAGTTCATCCTTTAACTCAACACGATGGTATTCACACCCGACTTACGCATTCACTTGAAGTGTCTTGTATCGGGCGTTCACTCGGCATGTTGGCTGCGGAAAAAATTAAAGATGAATTGCCAATGTGGATTTCGCCTGCCGATGTTGGCGCGATTATTCAAGCCGCTTGTTTAGCACATGATATTGGCAACCCGCCTTTTGGGCATGCTGGTGAATATGCCATTCGCGAATGGTTTGATGATGCATCACATACAGACTTTTTAAAAGATTTAAGCCCAGAAGAAGAAGCCGATGTTCGTCAGTTTGAAGGTAATGCACAAGGCTTACGTTTACTGACTAAAATTGACTATCATCCGAATGATGGTGGTATGCGCCTAACTTACGCAACCTTAGGGGCTTACTTAAAGTACCCATGGCTATCCAAAACCATTGCATCACAAGGAAATACGCCTGCCAGTCAGCGTGCCAAGTTTGGCTGTTACCAAGCCGAAAAAGACATCTTGCAGCAAATTGCAGAACAACTGGGTTTAATTCAACTCGGTGAATATCATTATTGCCGTCATCCACTGACTTATTTATTAGAAGCAGCGGATGATATGTGCTATGCCCTGATTGATTTAGAAGATGGCATTATTCTCAATATGTTGACCTATAACGAGGTAGAGCCGATTTTCCTTGACCTGATTGGTGATTATGGCATTCCTGCCGAACTTGCCATGACAAATACCACATGGCAGCAGAAAATCGCCGCTTTGCGTGGCCGCGTGATGAAGCGTTTAGTTGAAGAAGTGACGACAGCTTTTACACGTCATCATAATGAAATTTTGTCTGGCCAACTAAAAGGCAGTTTATTGCAATATTGCAGTGAAGATATTGAAATCGGGATTAACCGTGCCAAAGAACTGGCTCGTGATAAAATCTTTGAACATCCACATAAAGCAGGATTAGAAATTATTGCGCACCAAAGTTTGCAAAATATTTTGGATGCCTTTATTCCACTAACCACGCCCAATAAAACTTTGAGCTTTAAAGAGCAACGATTGATGTCTATTTTACATCGTTCAGGAGCACATTTTGGTATGTCGCATTATGACAATATTATGCAAGTACTCGATATCATCTCTAAGTTTTCAGATCATCAAGCCTATAATTTAGCGCAAGAGTTACAAGGGAATAAAGTTGGTTTCTTTTAAACCATTAAAATATCTATGGCTAGCAATTCACTATCCTTCACGCTAATCTCACAACAAATTGGACATGTGGGAAATACCCACAGTGAACTTAAATATAGTCTGAACTTAAATCTTAAATAAAGTGAATAAATGACATGATCGGATGCTTAATTGGCGAAGTGCTAGCATTGGAAGCACCAACAGTATTACTTAATGTAAATGGCGTAGGCTACGAAATTGACACTCCGCTTTCTACATTTTGCCAACTACAAAAAGGTCAAAAAGTTACGCTCTGGACACATCTTGCAGTACGTGAAGATGCACAACTGCTTTATGGTTTTAGTAACCCACAAGAAAAATTAATTTTCCGCACTTTACTTAAAGTAAATGGTGTTGGGCCAAAAATGGCGCTTGGCATTCTTTCAACGTTAAGTGTTGAAATGCTGATTCATACAGTTGAAAATGAAGATGTAAATACTTTAGTCAAAGTACCAGGTGTGGGTAAGAAAACCGCAGAACGCTTGATGATTGAACTTCGTGACCGTTTTAAAGCGATGTCATCTGGCACAGTACCAAGCAATTCAACTTCGGAGCAAATCCAATTTACCGGTAATTCTGCCGTTGCGGAAGCTGAAGCAGCATTGCAATCACTGGGCTACAAACCACTAGAAGCACAAAAATTAGTGAATGCTGCCAAAGGTGACTTCACCGAAGCCAGTGATATCATCCGCGCTGCCTTAAAGTCGATGAATAAGTAAATACCTATTAAACGCAAGCCAACACTGGCTATGCTAAAGGCGACATGGATGTCGCCTGTTGAGTTGGGATACACGACGTATCCTCAACTCAACAAAAGATTTTTGTTACTTTTGATCTTTCAAAAGTAAAATAATGCCTACACAATGGTAGCAAAATACAAATCAAGATTTGAGGCTGTGCATGCAGCATCAAAATGCTCAGCTCACGAGATTAGTTTATTCAATATGCAAGACCGTCTTATCAGTGGTTCAGAAAAACCCGAAGATCACTTTGATCGTGCTATCCGCCCTGCCACACTCAAAGACTACATCGGGCAACCCGTTGTCCGCGAACAAATGGAAATTTTCATTGGCGCTGCCCGTGGCCGTGGTGAAGCACTCGATCACACACTTATTTTTGGCCCACCAGGTTTAGGTAAAACGACGCTTGCCAACATCATTGCACATGAAATGGGTGGCAATCTCAAGTCAACCTCTGGCCCAGTACTTGAGCGTGCCGGCGACTTGGCAGCCATGCTGACTAACCTTGAAGAAGGTGACGTACTGTTTATTGACGAAATTCATCGTCTTTCACCTGTGATTGAAGAAATTTTATATCCAGCCATGGAAGACTATCAGTTGGATATCATGATTGGTGAAGGACCAGCTGCCCGTTCTATCAAGCTCGACTTACCTGCATTTACATTAGTTGCAGCAACCACACGTGCGGGACTACTCACCTCACCTTTACGTGATCGTTTCGGGATTGTGCAACGTTTAGAGTTCTATTCCGTAAAAGATCTGACTCATATTGTGACTCGTTCAGCAAACTTAATGGATGTACCGATTACTGAAGATGGCGCACTGGAAGTTGCACGTCGTGCACGTGGTACGCCACGTATTGCCAACCGTTTATTACGCCGTGTTCGAGATTATGCCCAAGTCAAAGGTACAGGCGAAGTGACCCAAGAAATGGCGCAACGTGCTTTAGATATGTTGAATGTCGATAAAGATGGTTTAGACACTTTAGACCGTCGTTATCTTTCAATGTTATTGGAACGTTTTGACGGCGGCCCTGCAGGTGTTGAAGCTTTGGCTGCAGCTATGGCTGAAGATTCAGGCACATTAGAAGATGTGATCGAGCCCTACCTCATTCAGCAAGGCTATGTCATGCGTACTGCACGTGGACGTATTGCCACCAACATGGCGTATTTACAGTTTGGGATGACACCACCAGAGCCGAAAGATAAGTAAACGATAATTCACTGAACGACTTCAGGGAGTTAAATGCTCCCTGCATATTTATTTAAATTTTTAAAATAAATTCAATCCACTACAAACAATAAACTAAAATGATAAATCTTGAGAATAGAATAATTAACAAAATTAATAGCGATTACATTCAAAACCTACCATTAGACAGTGCCATTGAACACATTCCCAGAGAACAACCTATCAGTTCATTTAGCCCAAAACAAATGAGTGATTTTGAAAGCTTATTCCACACAGAATACAATTATTTTATCACTGTCGAATGTGAAAACATTCTTAGCAAAGAAACCATAGAAGTAAATGAAGATAATATCTTAACTATTAAACAATCGCCTTCTGCATATCGTATAAAAAACCTGAGCTTCAACTATACTTCTGCCCTCATTTTTATTGGGACGTACTATCACGACGACGTACAAGCTTTGGTCAAGGAAAACTTTAAGCCAGCAAAAATTAATACGTTGTATTTCAGCTTCTCATTCTTTGCTTTAGTCATACTCGTTTATGTGTTTTTCTGGATAGATCTACCTAATAAACTTTTACTCATGTTAGTTATTGGCCTTGGCTTTTGCTGCTTAACGTATATGTATGAATCTTTAAAAGCATTACTTCCAAAGCAACAGAAAAAGAAAATGGAAGAAACTCACTTTCATATTGCAGGATATTTAGCAGCTCAACTACAAGATTTTGTCGATGCAAAATTTAAATTAGATGAACAAACAAATTAAAAGCAGTCTCTTTTTTAATCAATAATTACAACTACGAAAGTTAAAGATTTACGTGAGTTGAAACCTTGTGCCATTGGACTGATGACTCACGGTGCTAAACTGCCCGTCATTGAAGCACTTGACGAATCATTGAATTATCGCCATTTTTAAATGCTCTAATTCTTTGCTGAAGTGCAGACCAATATTTTTCAGATTTTATAAAGACGGAACACTCTCATGGCGAATAAATTCGAATTCAACATTCGTGTATATATTGAAGATACAGATACAGGTGGCATTGTTTACCACGCAAATCATATTCGCTTTATGGAACGTACCCGCACAGAATGGCTACGTGCTTCAGGTGTAGACCATTATTGGCATCAAAAAGATTACAACTTTGTCGTTCATAAAATAAATGTGAAATATTCACGTCCTATATTAATGGATGACCTAATTACTGTTACAGCAAGTGTAGTTTCGTGTAAGGCTACGTCATTTGTGTTGCAACAAAATATTTATCGTGGTGATATTATGCTGGCATCAGGTGAGGTAGAATTGGCATGTATCAGTGCAGAGATGAGACCCCGTCGCCTTCCTGATGAAATACGTGAACTGATTCTGAAAGAATTGGAACAAGATTAAAAAAATTATTTGGCACATGTAGTAACTATGGCAACTCAACTAGAATCAACACTCAAAGTTTCAGACCTCATCTTACAAGCAAGTCCTGTCGTACAACTGGTAATGCTCCTGCTGCTCTTAGCTTCGTTATTCAGTTGGTATCTGATTGCCAAGTTACACATGAGTTATAAAAAAGCGCAGGCCGATGATGAACATTTCCAAAAAATCTTTTGGTCTGGCGCCGAACTCAACACTTTATACAACAATGCCCAACTCAACTCGAAACGTGTTGGCCTTGAAGATATCTTCTATCAAGGTATGGGCGAATTTTTCAAACTAAAAAAACGCAGTGCGACATCAGAACAGTCAATTGAAGGCACTGAACGTATTTTACGTGTGGGTTTAAGCCGTGATCAAGGTCATCTTGAAAATGGTCTAGGTGCCCTTGCCAGCATTGGTTCAGTTGCACCTTATGTCGGTTTATTCGGTACCGTTTGGGGCATTATGAATGCTTTTATCGGCTTGGCTGATGTTGACCAAGTTACACTTGCAACGGTTGCGCCAGGTATTGCTGAAGCTCTGATTGCGACTGCCATCGGTCTATTTGCTGCAATTCCAGCGGTATTAGCCTTTAACCATTTTACAGCCAAAGGCGAAGCAGTTTATAACGACCGCGCGCTGTTTGCCGAAGAAATGGTTGCGTTATTACAACGTCAGTCTGTAGGTTCAACTCAGGACAATGACTAATGGCTATTCAACGTTCTGGACGCTTTGAGCGCATTAAAAAACCTTTAAAAAGTGACATGAACGTCGTGCCGTACATCGACGTTATGTTAGTTCTTTTGGTGATTTTTATGGTGACCGCACCAATGATCACCACAGGTGTTAAAGTCGACTTGCCACAGGCAAATGGCACTCCTATGCAAGCGGAAGACCGCCCTGCCATAGTGACGCTTGAAGCAGATGGAACCATTAAGCTTGAAGATAAAACACATAGTAATGATGTGCTAACGTTAGATGAGCTCAAAGTAGTATTAACTGCTTCTCAAAACGAAGCTACAGAACAGAAAAAACAAATGAGTGTGCTCATTAACGGCAGTGAATCTCGTCCCTATGGTGAAGTCATGAACCTCATGTCAGCACTTCAAGATGCAGGTTTAACACAAGTAGGTTTACTGACTGAGCCATTAAAATAATTTATGAAAGATTTCAAAAAGCCGCCTTTTAAACAAAAAGCCGTTGCGATTGGTTTCACACTAGGTGTGCATGTCGTCGCTGTGGTTGGCTTACTTTATCTTGGCATGAGTAAACCACCTGAGCCTCCTAAAAAAATAACCACTGTTTTGGTAAAACCGGAAGATTTAAAACCTGTAACACGTGAAGTCACAGAGTTTGATGAAACCGCGCATGAAAATGTAGCTGAACAAATCACGCAAACAGTAGAACCTAGCGTTGAACCTGCACCTGAAGTTCCAACATCTGCTCCACCAAAGCCGACTGAAACACCTAAAGCGGATCCACAGATTGCAGCACAACAAGCACTTGCCGCAGCAAAAGCACAGCAGCTTGCTGAACAAAAAGCTGCGGACAATGCTAAACGCGCTCAAGAAAAGGCTAAAGCTGCTGAAGCGGCTAAATTAAAAGCTCAACAAGATGCCAAAGTAGATGCGGCTAAAGCAAAAGCAGATGCCACAGCGAAAGCCAATGCCGACGCAGCAAAACGTAAAGCAGATGCTGATGCCAAAGCCAAGGCTGAAAAAATCCGTGCAGATGCGTTAAGAAAAGCAGAAGCTGACAAAGTCAAAGCTGCAGCAATGGCAAAAGCCAATGCTGATGCAAAAGCTAAGGCCAATGCAGACGCAGCAAAACGTAAAGCGGATGCAGATGCGAAAGCCAAGGCCAATGCGGAAGCTGCAAAACGTAAAGCAGACGCTGATGCGAAAGCTAAAGCCAATGCGGAAGCTGCAAAGCGTAAAGCAGATGCTGATGCAAAAGCTAAGGCCAACGCAGATGCAGCGAAACGTAAAGCAGACGCCGATGCAAAAGCTAAAGCCAATGCGGAAGCTGCAAAACGTAAAGCAGACGCCGATGCAAAAGCCAAGGCAGATGCAAAGGCTAAAGCCGATGCCGAAGCACGCGAACGTGCAGCCGAAGAAGCCAAAGCTTCATCAGCTAAAAAAGCAGCTGAAGAAGCCGCACAGAAAAAGGCTGAAGCGAAGAAGATTGCATCTACTGCAAAGAAAGATTTTGAAAATAAAATCCGTCGTGCATGGGACACACCTTCTGACTCTGCGGGTAAATCGGCAACTGCTCGGGTGACATTATCAGAAAGTGGTTCAGTCCGATCAGTAATCGTAAACTCGAGTGATCCGGACATGAAAGCCAGTATTGAAGCGGCGGTTCGTGCTGCAGCACCGTACCCAATGCCAAGCGACCCTGATGCTAGACGTGAAGCACAAAGCTTTACCTCTACATTTAGATCTTCAAATTAACTTTGATAAATCCCTGCATTGATTGCGGGGATTTTTTTATATTTCTTCTGAGTATGGCAAACTTTGGAAAATTCATTGATTAGATGGGTTCATTCACTGATTTTTTGAATGAAACAAATTCTATTTGGTCGACACTTTTCATAAAATGACATATACATAAGTTTTACTAGCTCATCCTAATCAAGAGCTACTTATTTCTTCTAAGCATTTGATTCAAAAATTAAATTTCAACTATATAGAATTATCATTTCCAATTCAAAATGTGATGTTGTCTGCACCACTTTTAAGATAAACTTCAGTGAACTCGAATAAAATCTCTGCATTTTTCACAGTGTTATAACAGTTCAGTCATATTTTCATGCTTTTAATAATCCAAAATCATGCCATTATGTGACACAACCAAATACAGACAATAACTCACATTTTTAGAGTAGTTAGCGAATGATGGAAATGACGCGTAAACATCTTCTTTGCTTAGCAATTATGACCGCTTTGAGTCCAGTTTTAGTCACTCAAACACATGCACAGCTTCATCTTGAAATCACCAAGGCGCCTGAAGCAGCGCCTAAAATTGCTATTGTGCCTTTTAGCAATGACACAAATATTTATCCTGTAGTTGAAAGCGATTTGAATCGTTCAGGAAAATTTACCAGTGCGTCTAAGAACTTAGCTGCAACTGCAGGGATGAATTCTCCAAATGCAGAAGCTTGGCAGGCGGCAGGTGTTCCCTTTGTTGTAACAGGAACATCAAAAACAACAGCTGACGGTTCATATGAAATTCACTATCAACTATACGATGTCGAAAAAAAGCAATACTTATTAAATGAACTGTTGACAGTTCCAGCTTCACGTTCACGTCAAGCAGCGCATATGATCAGTGATGCGATTTATCAAGCTTTAACAGGTATTCCTGGTGACTTCAGTGGTCGTATCGCTTATGTTCTGCGTAATGCAGCAACTCCAGATCAACGCTATACCCTACAAATTGCCGACACAGATGGGGAGCAGCCACGCACCATTTTAACTTCACGTGATCCAATCCTTTCCCCTGCTTGGACACCTGATGCTAAAAAACTGGCTTATGTATCATTTGAAACCAAACGTCCTGCGATTTACATTCAAGACTTAGCAACTGGTAGCCGTGAAAAAGTGGCAAGCTTCCGTGGTTTAAATGGTGCTCCAAGCTTCTCGCCCGATGGTAAAAGCATGTTGTTCACTGCATCTATGCATGGCAACCCTGAAATTTACCAAATGGATTTACAAAGCCGTCAGCTAAAACGGATGACCAATGATACTGCCATCGATACAGAAGCGCGTTATGCACCAGATGGCAAATCATTTATCTTTACTTCTGACCGTGGTGGCTCTCCACAAATTTATACCTACAACTTAAGTGCTGAAAGTGTAAAACGTTTAACATTCCGTGGTGCATTTAATGCCCGTGGCACTTTAAGTGCTGATGGTAAAAAATTAGCTTTAGTGCATCGTCCAAGTGGCAGTAACTATAAAGTTGCCGTACAAGACATTAACTCAGGTGTGACCAATATTTTGACGCCTACGAGTTTGGATGAATCTCCAAGCTTCTCGCCAAATGGTCAAATGGTGGTGTATGCAACACGTGAAGCGAACCGCGGCTTATTGTCAATTATGTCTTTAGATGGACGCTTCCGCATGAACTTACCAAGTGAACAAGGCGAAGTTCGTGAACCTGCTTGGGCACCAAAGTAAAATAACTGAATTGATAATTTTTTATTCAGCATTTAGCTCATAAATTTTTTATTAAACATCATAATGAATCGTCATGGAGATGAAAATGAACGCAGTAAAATTATTTGCTCTTCCTGTTTTAGCCACTGCCTTGGTCATGACAGGTTGCGCAAGCCGCAAACCTGCAGCAGATATTCAAGCAGGACAAAATCCGTCTAGCTCTACCACTGTAAATACTACAGGCCTAAGTGAAGATGCAGCGCTTAATGCACAAAACCTTGCAGGTGCCTCATCAAAAGGTGTAACTGAAGCTAATAAAGCGTATTTAGCAAAGCGCGTCGTACACTTCGATTACGACAGTTCTGAACTCAGCAATGAAGATCTTCAAACACTGCAAGCGCACGCACAGTTCCTTGTAGCGAATGCTAATTCACGTGTTGCTTTAACAGGTCATACCGATGAACGTGGCACACGTGAATACAACATGGCGTTGGGTGAACGTCGTGCTAAAGCGGTTGAAAGCTTTTTAGTAACAACAGGTGTTAATCTAAACCAACTTGAAGCTGTAAGTTATGGTAAAGAGATGCCAATCAATGCGGGTCATGATGAAAATGCATGGAAAGAAAACCGCCGTGTAGAAATTAACTACGAAGCTGTTCCACCACTATTGAAATAAGTTTATTTTCAGGATGGTAGACCTAGCAATAAAAAAGCACTCAAATTGAGTGCTTTTTTATACAAAACCCAGTCCATTAGGCTTCTGTTTTTACCGATTCAGAATTTTCTTTTTCAGCGTGCATAGATTCAATCAAATCATGCTTATTGAACTTTTTATATTCTGCCTTCGACTCATAGCCACTCCACGCAGCTTTCACAGTATCTGCAGAAATATTGTCTAAATTCAATCCTTCAGTTGCGGTTGGAGTCGCATCAAATTTTTGTGTGGTCATTGTTGTGCTCCCTGTCATTGGATTTTTATACCTCCTTCAACATAGCATGTTCAACCAGACTTGCAAGGGTAAAATGAAGGCAAATAGTCGAGTATGATTTTTCTTTTGCGTCGTTCTCATCTAAAATGTTGCACAATCACGTTTTTATCATTTTTGATAAATCAATATTTGGAGTTTTCCTGTCATGTCAAATCTCACCCTTTCCCAATTTTTACAACAACAAAGTGGTAATCTAACTCCTGCATTAGCACAAGTTATTGAAACAATTGGTAATACTTGCAAAGACATCGACCTTCTTTTACAAAAAGGTGCTTTGGCTGGCGTATTGGGTAGCGCGCAACACGAAAACGTTCAAGGTGAAGAACAAAAGAAACTCGACGTTATCTCTAACGACTATTTAATCGATGCTTTAAAAGTTCACCCACATGTAGGGGGGTTGGCTTCTGAAGAATTAGATGAATTCACGCCAGCGCAAGAAAATGGTGAATTCTTAGTATTATTTGACCCGCTTGATGGTTCAAGCAATATCGATATCAACATGTGTGTAGGTACAATTTTCTCAATTCTTCCAGCTAAAAATGCTGTAACACAAGCAGAAGACTTCATGCAAGCTGGTGTTAACCAAGCTGCAGCAGGTTATGTGCTCTATGGCCCATCAACTATGATGGCTCTAACTGTTGGCGCTGGCGTTGTATTCTTTACATTTGACCCAGAAAGCAAAGAATTCTTATTAACAAAAGATGCAATTGCAGTTGCTGCTGACACCAAAGAATATGCCATCAATGCTTCGAACCAACGCCATTGGGAAGAGCCTGTTAAACGCTATGTAGACGAACTTCTTGCAGGTAAAACTGGTCCACGTGAAAAAGACTTCAACATGCGTTGGGTTGCGTGCATGGTGGGTGATATTCACCGTATTCTTTGCCGTAGCGGTATCTTCATGTATCCATACGACTTTAAAGATCCGAAAAAAGCAGGTCGCCTACGTTTAATGTACGAAGCAAACCCAATGAGTATGCTTATGGAACAAGCTGGTGGTGCTTCTACTACAGGTCGTGTACGCATTCTTGACATCCAACCAACTGAACTTCATCAACGTGTACCAGTGATTATTGGTTCTAAAAATGAAGTTGATTTAGTCACCTCTTATCATAACTAATATTTACCCTTTTAACGAAAGTCAGTTATTCAGCTGACTTTCGTGGATATTTTCCCATGGCCCTGATTTATCTCGAATCAAAAGACAATCCTAAAATTAAGCATCTGCGTGGCTTAATCGACCAAAATGCCTATCGTAAAAAACAAGGTCAAACTGTTTTAGAAGGCACCCATTTGGTTCTCTCTTGGTTAGATGCAAAACGACCAATTAAATCTATTTTCACCACTGAAAGTGCGATTAATCACGCCGATTTTGACCTAATTGCTGAAAAATATTTAGGTACAGTGTTTATTCTAAGTGAATCACTTTATAAAGATATCAGTACATTAGGTACTTCAATTGCTTGCCTAGCGATTGTTGACTTACCCAACTCAAGTGAAGCGCTCAACTTTACTGAAGACACCTTAATTTTAGACAATATTCAAGATCCTGGTAACGTAGGTACTTTGCTCCGCTCTGCGGCTGCAGCGGGTATTGAACAAATTGTATGTACTAAAGGTTCAGCATCGCTTTGGTCTCCACGTGTTTTACGTGCAGGCATGGGCGCGCACTTCTCAGTACATACTTATGAAAATATCGTCCTTGAAGATATTTTGCCAAAGTTCAAAATTCCTGTTTATGCTACCAGCTCACATCAGTCTGAAAACCTATATTCAAAAAATTTACGCCAGCAATGTGTATGGATTTTAGGTAATGAAGGCCAGGGTGTGTCTGAATATGCATTAAAACATGCGGAAGCAGTTGCCATTCCCCAACCTGGTGGACAAGAATCACTTAACGTCGCAATTGCCGGTTCAATCTGCTTTTTTGAGATGGTTCGCCAACGTCAGTAAAATCGTTACTTTATTTTATTAAGACGCGACCATTCAAAAAAATAGATTACACTAGAAAAATAATAATTCTTTTTGTCAACCTAACCATTATTTCCAACGTTATTTAAGTATGAATATGGAAATAATGGTGGGTGTCCAATGACAGGATTTTCCATCCCTATGGATTTAGCACCCAAACAGTCCGAGACCCAAAATAGTAGTGTTCTGAAGAGCACAGCTGAATCTCGCCTGAAAAACTTCATGAATGAAGTAACGGGACGTGCTTTAGTAATGATGGAAAGTGCAACACACGGACAACATGGCATTGCTATGGATTTAGTCCAAGAAGCATTTATATCATTGCATAAAGCCTATGCTGACAAATCTACAGATGAATGGTATCCCCTGTTTTACACCATTTTAAATAATAAATTGCAGGATTGGCGTCGTAAAGAGGCTCGCCGTTCTCAACCATTTTCTTTATTCAGAAAAGTTAGTCTTGATGACGATGATGTTGAATTGCAAGATGTTGTTGATGAATCAACGCCTAATCCATTCGACTTCTTAGATCAAGCAGTTACTGCAGATGAAATACAAAATGCCATTGCAGAGCTTCCTGTTCGCCAGCAACAAGCATTTATGTTGCGAGCTTGGGAAGGTTTCGATACGCATACCACTGCAGAAATTATGAATTGTTCCGAAGGCAGTGTGAAAACACATTACCACCGTGCCATTCAAGGCTTACGTACCGCTTTGGCACATTTGAATCCACATATGGGAGGATCATCCGAATGAAACAAGATGATTTCTTAAAGCAAGTAACTTCCAAGCTTGATGGACTCGCACAGCATCACAAAGACAAAGCCAATGTCATGAATAACGTGCTTGAAGAAATTCACCAGCATGAAACTTCTCGCTACGGCTTTTGGAAAATGTCAGGCTTTGCGTTAGCCGCTGCAATCGCTGGTTTTGTTGTATTACCGAATGCAACTATTTTAGATGAGAAACCACAAAATCAAGTGATTTCAACCCCAAAACTCTCACCTCAAATGGTGGAAGATCTTGAAATGTTAATGGTTCTGGGTGAGGACAAAGTTCCACATGGCAGCTAAAAAAATCGCAATTGCATTTTGTGCATTCAGTTTTTTGCAAACAAGTTTTGCAGGCTTTGATCGTTTTTGGATTTTCTCTAAAGACGCGGATACTCAAGTCAATGAAACTTGGGATGCATTATCTGATGTTGAGCAACAAGCACTCATAAAAAAATACCAAACTTTGAAAGAAATTCCTGCTGCACAAAGCGTTAGCTTACAGCAACGTATGGATTGGTTTACTCAACTTCCTGATGCAGAAAAACAGCGCATGCGAGAAACATGGCAAAAAATGAGTACGTTAGAGCGTAAAGAATTAGCCACACGTATGCAAAGTGCAGCTCCAGATGAACGCTCAGCTATTCGTGATGAGTATATTAATAAATACTTGCAACCCGCTATTACAGTGCATTAAGTTAGACACTTTTTAATATGTTTGCCAATAAAAAACCCTCTGTGAGAGGGTTTTTTATTGCTATTGAATTCTAGTTCATTCGACGACGATAGACTACTAAACCAAACAAACTGATTAAACCTAATATTCCAAAAGATCCACCACCACTCGATGAGGTATTGGTGTTTTTAGCTGTATTTTTCAAAGTTAAAATACCAATATTGGATTTTGCTCCCTCGGAATCAAATACCGAATATTTGACAGGGTAATCAAATTGGCTCAGATTATTTTTCACACTAAAAGAAAGCTTTCCACCATAGCAGGTCTCTTTGACATAACTCCCTGGACACTGTCCACTGCGTTCAGCTGTAAAATTCAGGCCCGCAGGAATGCTATCTAAATGAATCGGCAAATCTAATCCATTAACATCTTTATTCCACAATGCTTTGCCTGAAGGGAGTGTAGCTAATGGACCATCTCCCTCCTCACTGGCATTCAGCATTAAGTTATCAATGTTCAAAGTCAAATTACTTGATGGATCAATTGAATAAGTTTTGCTTTCAACAATTGGTTCAATATTTTTAAATACAGCTTTTAGAATTCCTGAAGAACTATTTGATGTATTGGTTTTTTCGGTCAAAGTATATTGGCAAAATGCGAAATCTGTTGCATCCGTTACATCTCCACCCGCTCTATAAATCACAACTTTATGAAGTTTAGCATCCCATTCACATTTCAAATCATCTAGATCACCACCAACTACCGATGCCTGGCCTGATGCGATTGTAATTTCTGAACCAATTCCCAGCGGTTTTGCACTTACCGTATAATTATCTGCATTTAACTTCTGTAATTGTCTTGATTGGGTGCCAATCACAGTTACTTCTTGAGGTAGCGATTTTTCAAAAGGATTAAAATAAATTGCCCGATATTTTAAATTGTTTTTCAATGCAGCTAGTTCAGCTTCTTTGACCGATAAGTCTTCTTGATTCGCAATTTTATATTCTTTATATACGGGATCATTAATATCTGCTTTAAGTCCATCAATTTCATCTTGATAACCTTTTACTAAGACCTTTATCGATGAATTTGTTAACTCATCAACATCGGCTGCCGTAAGATCCATGGACTCTACAGAACCAATTTCACAACTATTGCGAGAATCTGGATTAAGTTGCAAAGTCCCATCTGTAATACGAACCAGCCCTCTTTGATCATTTTCCGAACAATTACTAAGACCAGTATTCATTAGGCTTGTAGCTAAATTCGTCTTCAGTGGATAATACAAAGGTAAATATAGGTTATATTCAGATGTTTCCTGTAAAGGTGTGAGATAAGTCGATATCGCATTATTTTTTACATCAATATTCTTTATAGAGCTATTGGTGCTAGTCAAAACACTTTCAGGTAAATCACATAATGCTTCTGTTAACTCAAAAGCATTACCTGTCGCGTAAAATATTTGGGTTTTATCAGGTACTGTATTATTCAGATATCGACAAGATTTACCGGTTTTATTAAATGCTAAGACATTAAAAGCCAATGATTTAGAACCATTTTTATCATAGTAATAAGTACTGTAGGCATCATTTTCAACAATGGTGTTACTGGTAAAGCTGAATAAAGATGCAGCACTTAGACGCTCAACACTATTGTTTACCGTATTATCAATCGCTTTGATAATACTACCTGTTGTTGCACTTGCCCTATTTTTTGCTATGGTATTTGCCATCAGTACTGAAGTAACTTGGCCACAGTAATCAAATATACTTTGACTATTCGCTGAACCATTTTCAATAAAGCTACTTTGGGTGAAACTAATATTAGGCTTACTATCACCAAAATTACCCACACAATCCATTGCCAAGACACTACCTTTAGGTGCCTGATTTGACTGCACTAATGTACTCACTAAATCTACATTTTTTTCGTTGTTTAACGTAGAGGCATAAATTGCACCACCTGCAATATCCGCCTTAGAGTTATCAATAATGCCGTTACTAAGCACAAAACTTCCGCCGACATTTACAGCTCCCCCCTCGGGTATTAGAATATCCATTAGTTAAACGAACACTTTGCATCACAACATTTGCTTCAGTTTTGCCCGTATTTAAAATACGGGATTTTCCTTGGGCATTAATTGTGGTTTTGATTGCTTCGTATGCAGGGTAATTTCCTGTTAATTTATTTTTAACATCAAAATTCCAGCGACTTTTGCCTTGAATCGTAATTTGTGTCTCTGGAACTAATTCACCTAAACTGAGTTTGTATTCACCAGCTTCAAGTTGAATAATGTCGTTTTGTCCATTTGCTGTATTGCCAGCTTTACATCCACCAAATGCGGCATTTTTTCTTGCTGTCTCTATCGCTTCACGCAATGAACAATTATTTGCATTTTCACCATTTTCATCATCAAAAGTATTTACATATATGATTTTATCGTCAGCAGCCATAAGTGACATGGCTGCAAGCACCATGGCAGCTAATAATCCTTTTTTATAATTTTTCATGACACATCCTTATTACTTTTTATATCGGCGTAATCCAATCAAGCCAAAAAGTGCAGTTAAGCTTAACCAACCCAACGCGCCACCAGAAGTTTTCACAGATTTATTTTCCATATGATTGACCGGTTCTTGGAAAATTCGAACTTCTGCTGATAGATAATTTTTTGAAGTCTCTGTGTTAAAACGTGTTGATGACGTTGCAATTTGAACTTCAAAAATATCGGCTCCATGCCAATCACCATTTGGCGTATAAGTCACATCACCATTCAAGTTCAGTGTCATTTTTCCCTTTGACACTGTACTTTGCTTAATAACTAAACAACCATCTTGCCAAGGCTCACCCGTTGGATTCGCTTTGCCCATAACAGCATCACACTCTTCTTTAGGGATTAAATCACTGTCCCCAAGCTGTTCTAAAATATTAAACTTGGCTATTTCACCTGGATGTATGTCTTGGCCTAGTCGAGAAATACTTGTTGGTACAACAATTTCAATCGCACCTCTATCACACCAAACATCATCAGCACTTCTAGATTTGCCACGTTGATCACTAGACTCGCAGTAAATATGTTCTTCATTTCCATTCGCGGAAGTTGTACCTTTATTTAAAATTGGACTTGAAAACAAAGTACTATAGGACAATAGAATACGTGGGCGTAAATAACCAATAAACGTATTACTTGGAGTACTGAATGGACAGAAAAGTGACTCACGATCTTCAGAAAGTGTCTTACATGCCCCTTCATCACTTCCAGCAAATAGTTGAGTACCATTCCAAATTTGATTTAAATTATCAACTTTCTTTGTAGCTAAATCATTACAACTGTTAGCCATTAAATTATTATATATAACTGATTTATCAGCTGTTGCATCCGCAACGCGGCAATCCTGTGTACCATTTCCTAATATTATACTATTAGCCAGATACGCAATTTTTGATGCATTAAAATCAACACCCGCTGAATTTTTAACTACACTCACGTTATTTACTGCTAAGCCGTCTAATAGATTAAGAGCAGAACCTGTATTTTTAAAAAAAGTGCTATTTGTAACTGTTGCTGTAATAGTTTCTCCAGTCGCACCTGATTTGCTAAAGACAATAGCTCGACCACTCGTGCTACTATTACCTTTAAATAGACTCATCGAAATAGCAAAGCTTGGTGCTAATGCGTAAACAGCGCCACCTTCTGTAGCAGTATTATTTTCAAATATGGTATTTTGAATATTGAGTAGACTTGCTGCTGTTTTACCCTCTTCTGATAAACCAACATTATAAATTGCTCCGCCCAATCGCGCATGACCATTAATTAATTTGACATACTCTAAGCTTAATAGCTCGTTGTTATATATAATTCCACCTAAATCAGCACATTGACTAACACCACACCCTTTTAAAGTAATTTCTTTGAGAGAAACTTTAAATTGTGTATTTTTTTCATCATCAATATGAAAAATTTGGTCGGAACCAGTCATTTCAATAATGGCATTATTTAATCTAGGAACAGTGTCATCATTAAAAGAAGCGTCATAAGTCGTTTTAATATTGGTTTCAGCTGTAAGATTAATTTTTTTGGTGGTGTTTCAAAAAGTATGCTGGCATTAAACGAATCCATTATTGATATAAAAGAACACTAAATCAAAGGCTTTGAAATGATTTTCAAGCTTTTTGGAGAAGTTGCAGCTTCTCCTAAAGCCTCGCCTGATTCGATGCCGTAATCGACAATTATTGCCTTCTATACCCACAGTGAAAAATTTACCAATCAACTGTTTGCATTCTTTAAAGGTCGTAACAAAGCTATCCCAATGGTCACTTGATATACATGTATAGCTTA
>NZ_VOYM01000072.1:0-14749 GCF_013420285.1 Acinetobacter sp. YH01019 | reverse complement strand
GTTCCACTTTAGATATTTGTTTAAGATGAGATGTAACTCATTGAAATGTGTCATCATATTCGTCGTCAGAAAACAAGTATTATGCCATTATTTCAATGAGTTATCTTTTTTTGTCGTGTACAAAGAAAAATCATTTATATTTTGGCTTACCGTACTGGTATGCGTATTAACGAAATACTCGGGTTACGTGTAAAAGATATCGAGGGTTTAGATCAATTTTCTATCTGGGTTCAACCTTACGGTTCAAAAAAACAAGGGAATCAACATCTGCTCAAAACTGATAGTGCGGAACGGATTGTGCCTGCTTACGCTTTGCTTAAAGATGATGAGTACCAATTCTTTAGCGATTTTATTGTTGAAAAACGTTTAGAGAATAAGAAAAGTTTATATTTATTCAGCAACTTGAATGAAAATAAAAAACTGAATAAACACACTGTCACTGTGCCCCTAAAACTGATATTGAATCAGGTCTTTAAAGAGCATCATTACTCCTTTCACTCTTTTCGTCACACGGCAGCGAATCATTTATCGCTTTTACTGAACTGTGAATATGCACCACTTGTGCAAGAGCTGACTGACTATAGTGAAAACGAATATGAAAAAATTCGAGCTGAACTTCTTCAAAATCAACATGGACAAAACCATTGGTTTGTTATCGCACATCTTTTAGGGCATATAGAACCCGTTGAAACTTTCAAAAGTTATATTCACTTAAGTTATCTCATTGCTGGTCAAAAACTACTGAAACATCATCCAGATATGCCAAATGAACTGGCTAAAAAAATCATGGGCTACAATGCAACGTTTAAAAATTTGAAAATAACAACGGATGAAAAAGACTTTAATTTTGAAAAAAATCAGGTAGTTCTAGCAACTATATTATTGAACGATCAAACAAACTGGCTCCAAAGTAATGCTACTGACATTCTTAACGAACTGTCAGTACAAACAAATCAAC
Organism: Acinetobacter sp. YH01019; assembly: GCF_013420285.1. Lineage (NCBI taxonomy): Bacteria > Pseudomonadati > Pseudomonadota > Gammaproteobacteria > Moraxellales > Moraxellaceae > Acinetobacter > Acinetobacter sp. YH01019. The sequence goes on along the minus strand of NZ_VOYM01000072.1, from coordinate 13,791 downwards.
CCCATGACTTTTTTGCTTTCTTCGCCGGCACAGAAGATTCTAAAATTTCACTTCAACGCTTTTATGAAACACTCAACTTATTAGAGACTACTCACGATCCTAAAAGTGCAGCTCAACGTATATGCTTACCAGAAGAGCTCGTAAATTATTGGTATGAAAATGCCCTAAATTTAGCAGACATTAAATCAAAAAAAGGGAATCCCCGTTTATTTGGTATTGATAGCTCAACCCACTTAAAACCAGCAATGCTTGATAGCGCTGAAGAGCTTCATGCAGTGACTTATTTTTTTGAACATCTACAGAAAATAGCTCGTAAAAATCCAATACAAATTGCATGCGCCCTGAATATATTTTTGAATCGAGTGACCGCATCACATACCGGTATCCATTATCGCTGGAAGGATATCGATCAACTCGAACATTTTTACTCCCAAGTTAAGGCTTTATTTCCTGCCAAATTTTGGCACTTACTTGGACAAGATTTGCAAACAAAGTTAGATGCTAAACAACAGCCTCAACTTTTCAAATTAGCAAAAGCATCAACAGATAAACATCCACCAACTCAAGAGGAGTTTCCTCGTCTACAACTCTACTCAGTAAAAGATGGTCATGCTCTTGCTGCATTTAAATTTTGCTTACATCTAGCTTGTATTGGCAGACCTCGATCTCTTGAACTGCAAGTTGAAGGTCTAAAAATCACTACATGCGGTTAAATAATTTAACCGTTGCTTCCTTATCTAAAGCCACATTTAATATATCTTTAGCAAAAATTGGATGTCTAAAAAACAATAAGAAAATAGTATAAATTCTATGTATCAGTAACCTCTGAAACAGAGATCAGTTATGCGTAAAACATTAGAAAAAATTGCAAAACAAAAAAAGGTATTGGCTAAATCTGTTTTATCAGCTGCAAAACAACTTGGTTTGACACAGGACCAGCTTGCTATCGTTCTCAATTTAGATTCAGTGGAAACTTTAAATTCGCTTGAGTTAGATCCCGATTCAAGTCAGGGAGAACTCGCAATTATTTTAATTCGTATTGCGATATCATTAGATGCTCTAACAGGTGGAGAGGCTAAATGGATGCAACATTTTATGAATGTCACCCAATAAATTGTTGAGTTGTATTCCAATAGAACAGATTCAGAACCCTCAGGGATTGGCCTCTGTTTTACAATTGGTGGAAGGCCTTCAGACTAAACTTTAAGATAAGCAAAGTATTACAGAAAAATTTGAAAGTGATAGTCCTCTCCAATAATTCAAATGCGAGGTATAAGAATCCCCTCTTCTTTTCAAGATGTATATGTCTGACCTAATTCCGTCAATAATACAGTCAGCAAAGCTGAATGGCCTAGATCCGTATGCCTATTTAAATGATGTGCTGAAAAGGCCGCCGACACATAAATGACCCAAATAGAAGAATTACTAACACACCGCTGGAAACCTGAACCGAATTAAAAAATAGCTATGGGGTTCAGCGGACGCTTACGTATTAGATTCCTTTAGATTTTAAATATCTAATTAGACTTCTTTAATCTAATAGGATCTAATCAGCCCATTAAGCACCTCATTACCGATCAACTAGCACAGTTAATAACTCCATTATTTTGTGGTTTAATACGTATATATAGACATAAGATACAATATTATGGATTTAAAATTCAAAAAACCTGAAGAGGTTGTTACTTCATTATGTGAAAGGCTTCGCAAAGAACGACTTTATCTGGAAATGACTCAGGCAGACGTCGCTACACGTGCTGGTGTTAGTGTGAATACAGTATCTAATCTGGAAGCTGGTCGAAATGTTTCATTTGAAAATTTAGTACGTGTTGCCATGGTATTAGGCCGATTAAAAGATTTAGAGGAACTCTTTAAACCTCATTTAAACAGTGTAAATGACATTCTCCGCTATGAGAGCAATACGGCTCGCCAACGTATCAAAAGGAAATAAGTCCATGCTCAAAAAACTTAATGTTTACTACAATGGATGGGGTGAATATTGGCTTTGGGGTACACTGGTCTCCTCAACCGCAATCACAGGTCGGCCATTAATCGCCTTTGAATACAGTGCAGAAGCGATCAGTAAAGGTTTAGAACTTTCCTCTTACCTACTCCCGTTAAAAGGTGACCCATTAAGAACGAACTTTCCTGCACATCAAATGGGATTGCCAGGTCCTATATATGATGCCTTGCCCGATGGTTGGGGCATGCTTCTTATGGATCGCTTATTTAAAAAAAATGGATTTAATCCTGCACGGATTGGGCCATTAGAAAGACTCACGTATATTAATACACATGCGATGGGAGCATTATCCTTTGAACCTTCAGCAACTGAGTTAGCATTAACTGAAAATATCCCACTGATTAAACTCGCTCAAGAAGTTCAGGAAGTTCTCAAAGGAGAAGGTGCAGAATTTTTACAGCATTTATTAATTATGGGTGGATCTCCACAAGGTGCAAGGCCAAAAGCGCTCATCTATCGTGATCCTGTCACCAATGAATTCTCAACAGTTAGCTCACATCAACATGAAGCTTGGCTGATCAAATTTCCCGCTCAGCAAGAGCATCCTGAAGTTTGTGCAATTGAAGCTGTTTATGCAGAATGTTTGCGTCATTGTCATATTGATACCCCTGACACTCAATATTTTACTCTTCCGAATGGATTAACCGCATTTGCATCAAAGAGATTTGACCGCCACGATGGCATGCGTATCCCTATGCAAAGTTTAGCGGCCTTCACCGGAGCTGATTTTAAATCACCAGGGAGTTTAGACTACAGTAACTTTCTTCGCGCTGCACACTTTTGCACCAATGATGTTCGCGAAAAAGCAATTGCATTCAAGCGAGCTGTTTTCAATGTAGTCTTCAATAATCGAGATGATCATTGCAAAAACTTTTCATTTCTGATGTCCCAAAATGGGCAATGGAAACTCTCCCCTGCCTATGATGTTACTTTCTGTGAAGGGCCAGGTGGATATCATCAAATGGATATCATGGGTGAGGCACTGGATATTCCCCGACAAGCTCTTGTAAAACTTGGTACTCAGGAAGCGGAACTTTCTGCCCAAGAAGTCGATGAAATTATTAGTTCGATTTGTAAGGTTGCAATCCGATTCAGCAATATCGCTCATGATCTATTACCTGGACAAATTCAAACAGAGACTATCCAAATGATCCAAAATAGGATTGAGCATAATATCAATTTATTGCACTAAATAGCTTTTACAAAGCTGAACCGTACCGGGTTTGTCGGAGACCAAACTTTCTGAGATGAGACGCATTGCTTCGCAAGACGTAGCGAAGCGTAGTGATCCGATGAAAAACCTAAATATACCCCTGAAATCAGAGATAGAGCGGTTCAATTATTGATTGAATTTGAAAAAGATTATCCATCGAATTGGGCTGCGATTGCGCCTAAAATTGGTTGCACTCCTGAAACTTTACGAGTTTGGTATCAAAAATATTTAGATCAACAAAATTCAATTAAAGTACAGCAACTTCCATATCAAGAACGTATTAAACAGCCCGAACGTGAAAATAAAGAAGTGCAACGTGCGAATGAAATTCTCCTTAAAGCAGCCACTTTTTTCGCCCAGGTGGAGCTCGAACGCCCACACAAATAATGCTGGATTTCATCCATAACAATAAAGACTTATATGGCGTTGAGGCGATTTGTAAGATTTTTCCGATCGCAGCTTCTACCTATTAATTTAATTAAAAATGGGGGTATTACCCCTAGATCTAGTTGATGGGAAGCTTCGCTTCGCAAGGGAACATCAAACTAAGCGAGATCTACATGATTTGCATCATGCTGAATAAATTAAACGAATTTGGAAAGAAAGCTCCGGGCGTTATAGCATTTTAAAAACATCAGACAGCCTATCTAAGAGATTATTTATTGGTCTACTATGATAAGACTAACCCGTTAAGCTAGGTGGCCTAACTTAAATAAAAAAGTCTCCGACAAACCCGGTACAGTTCACCAAACTAAAATTTCTCAAACAAGTTCATCACGTCATTTTCCGTCAGTTTCGCTTCGCCCTCATGATCGGTACTTAGAATAGACTGTGCCAGTTCTGCTTTATTTTGCTGTAAGGCAAGAATTTTTTCTTCTATGCTTTTATTGGTAATCAGCTTATACACAAATACTGGCTTGTCCTGTCCAATCCGCCATGCACGATCTGAAGCTTGATCTTCAGCAGCAGGGTTCCACCATGGATCATAGTGAATGACCGTATCTGCGGCAGTTAGGTTCAGACCGACCCCTCCTGCTTTCAGACTGATTAAAAATATCGGCACTTGTCCAGACTGAAATGCTGTAATGACTTCATCTCGCTTTTTGGTCTTTCCAGTCAGCTTCACATAGCCAATTTCTGCGTGATGGAGGTGTTGCTCAATCAGTTCCAACATTGAGGTAAACTGAGAGAAGATAAGAATTTTTCGCCCCTCCTCCACCATTGGAACGACCATATCCATCAACTGTTCAAGTTTGGCAGAGTTTGCCTGCCCAATTTTCACTGAATCCAGCTTTAGTAAGCTAGGATGGCAGCACACCTGACGTAGCTTCAGTAAGGCATCTAAAATTTGAATTTGACTACGTTTAAAGCCTTTTTCTGCCACAATTTTCTGAATATTTTCCTGCATCGTGGCGCGAACAGCCTCATATAACTTGGATTGCTGGTCATTCATATCAATATTGACTTCAATCGTGGTTTTTTCTGGCAATTCTTTGGCTACGTCAGTTTTCAAGCGACGTAAAATGAAGGGCTTAATCCGGTTGACCAGCTTTTGCCTTAACTGCTGATCACCGCGTTTTTCAATCGGATGACGGTACTTTTTATTAAAAATTTCTTGTGAATATAAAAATCCTGGCATCAGGAAATAAAATAGTGCCCACAGTTCACCCAAATGATTTTCCATCGGGGTACCTGTTAGACACAAACGATGTCGTGCTTTTAATTGCCGTACTACCTGTGCAGCTTTGGCACGCGGATTTTTAATATTCTGCGCCTCATCTAAAATGAGTTGATGATATTCATATTGCTTTAATTGTTCTTCATCTCTCGCTAGAAGCGGATAGGTGGTTAACACAATATCATAGTGCGGAATCTGCTCAAAATTCTGATGGCGGTCGGGCCCCTGTAGCAGCAATACCTTCAGCTGAGGGGTAAATTTCTCCGCTTCTTTGAACCAGTTATGCATCAGCGATGTGGGTGCAACAATTAAGGCGGGACTGTCCTGCAAATATCCAGCCTGCTTTTCCATGAGTAAATGGGCTAAAGTTTGTGCTGTTTTCCCCAAGCCCATATCATCTGCCAGAATCCCGCCATGCTGGGTTTCCCTTAAAAACTGTAACCAGCCTAAGCCCTGCTGCTGGTATGGACGCAACTCCCCCTGAAAACCTTGTGGTGTCGGCAGTTGTTGCTGATAGCCTTGTTTGAATTTCTGTACAAATTGCTGCAGGCGATCACTGACCTGCCATGTCATCCCAAGATTATGCTGCAATTCTAATAATTGACTCGCATCATAGCGATCAATACTGCGCTCTTCTTGCTGTAAAATGCTCTGCAGATGCAACAATACCGGCTTAATATCCCTAGCGGATAGAGCCAAATCAGGTTGATCAACTGCAGTTTTCACGGTGAAAATTTGACTGTCATGCAGATGAATAAACGTCCGCGGATCAAGTAAATCAGGATTTACTCGCACCAAAGCTACGAGCGCATCAAGCAAATTATAAGAATTGCCTGCACTGTCTTGAACCGTCGCCCCGATATTGAACCAGTCCTGCTGGCCTTCAGATTCAGTGATAGAAATATTTAAATTTTCAACATATTGCAGATTAAAGGGGCTGTTATTCAGATGCTCTATCTGCCAGCCCATCAACTCAATTTGATTGATGGGCATCAGCTGTTTGATCCAATCTCCATAGAAAGCAAAAACCATAGAATCAAGACGTTGTTTATTCAGTTTTAATTGATGGTCATAACTAAGATCTTTCACCCACTTCAGTGATTCGACCAATAGCTGTAAACGTTGGATTGACTGTTGTTCCTGAACTAAGTCCCGAAGCTGTCGTACCATTTTGTCATGCAGCTCACCAATAAAACTGTCGCCTGATGTACCTGCTTTTATTCTTCCGCCTGCATAGGAGAATTCAATTTCAGCACAAACAGACTCTTCCCATTTCCAATCAAATTTATCTAAAACACCGAAGCGTAAAATTGGCTGGGGACTACCCTCAAGGACATCAATATGCTGAATAGACTCGGGCTGAGGCAGATTTTTCACGTCTGAATATTGATGAGTCAGTTTCTCAAACTCTGGCAAGAGCATAGATGGAAGATCAGGCATCTGTAAAAAATGGTACAGAAGATTTGCCGTATATTCACCATATAACTGGCCCACCGTGTTCTGTTGAATATCCACATAACATGGTGGATGACTCGCGAGAATCTGAATATGTGGATTTGATTTCAAATCGAGTCGAATATCACCATTGACCAATTCAATGTTTAAATGCTCTGTCTGTTTGTTTACACCTTGTTGCCAGATCAGTTCGATGTGATAGCCTTGTTCTGACCATTGAAGTGCAGTATGGCTCTTTTTTTGCCAGTACACATCGCCACTTTGAATAAAAGATTTGAAATGCTCCAATAAAATTCCGGAGATATCAAGATTGCTTTGATAAAATCGTTCGTCACTGTTTATTTTGGCATAATAATAAATCTGGTTAAATAATTGTCGTTTTTGTTCAGGTAAAGTCAGATGCTTTCTGGTGATATTTTCATATTGGGTATAATAACTTTCCCCCGCAATTGAGCCGTTTTTATTGCGTCTGGCCTTCTGAACATCAACTGTCAATTTCTTTAAGCTGACAGACTGATCTAGCAGGTAAATTAAATAATTGTTTGTTTTGACAGATTGCTCTGGTTCAGTCTGTTGTAAATACCGTTTAAAATCATTCAACCAGCGCTGTGCCTGATCATCCCCCCGTAGGCGTTTTGCGATTCCCTGCGGGGATTGAGAGTCAACATAACGCTGCTGAAATTCCTGGCGATATTCCTGAAAGAATAACCGTGCTAAAGCAGCAGCATGTTTACAGTTATATCCAACCGGACAAGTGCAGTCGTTATCGATTAAACGGTCTTTTTTAAGATTATAGGTAATCGCGGTATCGTAATAATCTGTCCCTTCAATTTGAGCATACATCGTGACATCTTCATTTTCCTCAAAGAACTCAATTGTTTCCCTATCAATGTGTTTAGCATAGCTCAGACTGCGCTGAAGAGTTGCAGTACTAAAGCGAGATAGAAAATTGATCAATGAGGACATAATTACCAGAAACCAAAAATGTTTATACAATTATAACGGACAAAGCTGTCATTTCAGAACAGTATTGCTCGCCAATGTATTAAAAGGAAATAAATCCATGCTCAAAAACTTAATGTTTACTACAATGGATGGGGTGAATATTGGCTTTGGGGTACATTGGTCTCCTCAACCGCAATCACAGGTCGGCCATTAATCGCCTTTGAATACAGTGCAGAAGCGATCAGTAAAGGTTTAGAACTTTCCTGCACATCAAATGGATATCATGGGTGAGGCATTGGATATTCCTCGACAAGCTCTTGTGAAACTTGGTACTCAGGAAGCGGAACTTTGTGTCCAAGAAGTCGATGAAATTATTGGCTCGATTTGTAAGGTTGCAATCCGATTCAGCAATATCGCTCATGACCTATTACCTGGACAAATTCAAGCAGAGACTCCAACTGATCCAAAATAGGATTGAGCATAATATTCATTTATTGCACTAAATAGCTTTCATAAAGCTCCTATGAAGGGCTTATTCTAACCGTTGTTTTATCACGGCATAAGCTACACCAGTCACCACACTTCCAATCGCAATCGCCAATAAATATTTTAATGGATAATTCATCGCATTCGGAATGATCAGTACCATTACACCGCCATGAGGAGTGACTAGTTCACATTTAAATAATGCAACCAAAGCCCCAGTTACAGCACCACCTGCGATCGCGCATGGAAGCACTCGAATCGGGTCTTTGGCAGCAAACGGAATAGCCCCTTCCGAAATGAAACATAGGCCCAGAACTACAGCAGCCTTCCCCGCATCTTGCTCAGGTTTGGCAAATTTATGCTTTGCCAGAAAAGTTGCAATTGCCATACCCAACGGTGGTACCATACCCGCAGCCATGGTAATCGCCATCGGTCCGTATGTTTGTGACGTAAGTAAGCCCACCGTAAAGGCATAAGCCGCTTTATTTATTGGCCCCCCAACATCAATACACATCATACTCCCAAGGATAACCCCCATGATCATGGCATTGGTCGTCCCCATATTGGCAAGGAAGTGTGTGAGTAATTCAAACAATTGTGCAACAGGCTGTCCAACCACATAAATCATGATTAAACCAACAGCTAAACTGGCCAATAGTGGAATAATCAAAATTGGTTTTAATGCTTCTAGGCTACTTGGGAGTTTAAGCTGTTTCGATAAAAATAACGCAATATAACCTGCAATAAAACCTGCAACTAATCCACCGAGAAAGCCTGCCTCTAATTGTGTTGCAAGTAAACCGCCGATCAAACCTGGAGTTAAACCCGGACGATCCGCAATAGAATAAGCAATGTAACCTGCCAGCATAGGTACCATAAGAGTAAATGCTGCAGCACCTATTTGCTTTAAGGATGCGGCAAAGCTTCCTTCAACAGGATTGAGGCCAAACATAAACGAGATGGCAATGATCAAACCGCCCGCCACCACCATCGGCAGCATGAAAGACACCCCTGTTAAAAGGTGTTTATAAATTCCAGTTTTTTCTTTGTTTTCATTTTCTGTCTTAGTGGCTGTTTGCTTACCCGTTTCAAGCACTTTAGCCTCAGCAATTGCATTTGCAAAAGTCTTATCCGTTTGCTTAAGGGCAAATCCTGTACTGCAGCGATATACACGTTTGCCTACAAAGCGATCTGTATTGACCTCAATATCCGTTGCTAAGATCACCACATCTGCTTTGGCAATACTTTCTGCCGATAAAATATTTTTAGCCCCAACCGATCCTTGGGTTTCAACATCAATCTGATAACCGTGCTTTACTGCACCTTGTTGTAAGGCTTCGGCCGCCATAAACGTATGCGCAACGCCAGTTGGACATGCTGTAATGGCGACAAACCGTGTAACCCCTACATTGGCTGCAATAGTTTCATCTAAAGCATCTGAATGCTCAAGAACTTGTTGCAAAAGCATGATCGCATCGTGTTGTGTGTTATTCAAACCAATGACTTTCACAACCTTGTCACGCAGTTGATCCGCATCTGCCGACTTCTGTCCAACAAAAACAACAGTATCAATAACATTTGATAAATCGAGATGCTCGACTGATGTCGCCACATGATTGGAAATACCAAGTGCTGTTGCTGCTTTAGACAGTTTTTTGGCCAAAATCACTGCATTAATCGGCTGCTCAGGACTATGTGGCACAAATAAAATATGTTTAATCTCTTGCATCGTATTAACTCAATGATTGGACTGAGATTTGCGATTTCAAATCTTCAATAACAGCAAAGTCTGGAAGGGCAAACCCAATTTGGGTCACAGCATTGCTCGCAATTGCGGTTGCTGTTTTCAATGTTTCTTCTGGGGAAGTTGAACTCAACAAGCCATGAATCATACCTGCCAGCAAGGAATCTCCCGCACCCACCGTACTTTGGACGGTGACCTTCGGTGCAGTAGCATGCAGGGATTGAGTGCGGTGAAGCCAGTTCACCCCGTTTTCACCCATCGAGACCACAATATGTTCGATCTGACTATTTAAACTGGCAAAAAGATGCTGCTGTTCTGCAAACGTTTCTGCTGGCAAATGGTAAGTTTCCGTCAACTCATCTGTATTAGGCTTAATCAACCAAGGATGGGCAGCAATTGCTGCTTTCAACGCAACACCACTGGTATCTACTGCGACTTTTTTACCCGCAGACTGTAACCATAAAATCAGTGTCGAAAGCTCTTCTGCAGAAAACCCTTGTGGCAAACTGCCAGCAATCACAATCACATCAACCTCTAAAATCAGTTGAGATAAACGTTCACATAGTTGTTGTTTTGCTGAGGTATCTACAAAAAAGCCCTTGCCATTGATGTCAGTCATCTGACCAGAAGCTTCTGCAACTTTAATGTTTTGTCGTGTTTCACCTGCAACATAAATAAATTGGTTATCAAATTGCTCTTGCTGGATATGATGGTCAAAAATTTGACGGTTTTCTTGCCCCAAAAAGCCACTCACAATCAGTTCATGTCCCAAATCCTTAAGGACCTGTGCCACGTTTAAGCCTTTACCTGCTGCATGGCTTTGGGCCGTTAACTGACGATTGACCTCGCCAACTTTTAGTTGATCCAATTGCACGGTGAGGTCAATTGCAGGATTCAGAGTAATGCTTAATATCTTAGCCATTCGTAATTACTCCACCAATGCACGTACGGCAGACGCACTGTCACAACTTAAGGCTTGCTGTGCGACCTGTTTGCAATTTATATAGTTCAAACCACGAATTTGCGCCTTCACCAATGGAATACTGGTACTCGACATACTCAACTCATCCACGCCCAAGCCTATCAATACAGGCACAGCTTTTGGATCAGCAGCCAATTCACCACAAATGCCCACCCATTTACCATGCTGATGTGCTGCCCGAACAGTTTGATCAATCAATAGCAAAATACTCGGATGTAAGCCATCAGCTTCAGCAGACAACAGTGGATGACCACGGTCAATCGCCAGAGTATATTGAGTCAAGTCATTGGTTCCAATACTAAAAAAATCAACTTCTTGAGCAAGAATTGGAGCCAACAATGCTGCCGCAGGAACCTCAATCATAATACCGACTTGTAAGTTTTCACATGGATGCTGTATGCGAACCTCATCCAAAATTGCTTTTGCTGCTCGCCATTCTTCAACCCGCCCAATCATCGGAAACATAATTCTTAATGGGCGATTATCCGCTGCTTTAAGTAAAGCAACCAATTGCTGACGTAACAACTCTGGCTTACGTAAAGTCAGACGAATACCACGTAAGCCCAAGAATGGATTTTCTTCCTTTTCAATAGGCAAATACGGCAAAGGTTTGTCCCCGCCCACATCAAGTGTACGTACCACCAATGGACGACCTGCCAAAGCATCTAACACCACCCGATAATCGGCTTCCTGTGTAGCCTCATCAGGCGCACTGCTGTGTGACATAAAGACCAATTCTGTGCGTAGCAAACCAATTGCTTCTGCCCCATCGGCCACAGCCTGTATCGTAGCACCCACTTTGCCAATATTGGCTGCGATTTCAACTTGATGTTGATCCAGTGTGATGGCGGGTTCTAAACAATGCTGTTCCGCTTGTTCTCGTAACTCGCGCTGGCGTTGGCGCTCTGCAATGGCATGATCAATCTGACTTTGCTCGGGTGAGACCACATACTCACCAGTATCCCCATTAATTAGCACTGTGGCATGGTTCTCAATATTTAAAACAGCTACACCCGCACCTACGACTGCTGGAATAGCCAGAGCACGCGCCACAATGGCACTATGGGCACTCGCTCCACCAACCGCGGTCAAAATGCCTGCAACACGATCTTTATTCAGATGCGCTACATCACTCGGACCAACATCATGCATAATTAAGATATAAGGTTGCTCGGGTTCTGTGACATCGGCCACACCGCACAAAGCAGCCAAAACACGCTCACCAATATCCCTTAAATCAGCCGCACGCTCTGCCAGTAAACGATCGCTAAGTGCAGCCTGTGCGGTAGCAGCCACTTCAATATGATCATGCCAAGCTGCAGCAGCAGACAACCCCTGTTTTAAACCGCGTTGTACACTTTGGAGGAGGTCTGGATCATCCAGCATTTCCAAATGTGCCATGAAGATCTGCTTAATGGCAGTAGATTCAGTATGTGCAATGAATTGACGTAAGCTATTTTTCACCTGATGAAGCGCAATTTCAAGCTTTTCATTCTCAGCTTTAAAACTCTGTCCGCGACGTTCATAACTAAATTCACGTGGCTTCACCACATGTGCAGGACCAAAAGCAAGGCCAGTTGATGCCGCAATACCGCAGCTACCCGTATCGCCATGTGATTCAAAAGGTATTAATTCCAAAGTATTTACGACTGGATCACTACTGCTGTGCTGATGAGATACAAGATCAACAGGTTCAACCTCTTCTCCTAAGCCCTGTTGAACTGCATCAATAATCTGTTCTAAGCCTGCTACAGCATCGGTATCAGGTTGTGCAATAAAATTCAGAGTTTGACCACGACGACATCCCATGGCTAATAATTTGGTTAAACTTTTTGCCGAAACGTAAGCCCCCTCATCTACAGCAACGAGAATATCCCCTGCAAATTTCTTGGTCATATTGACCAAGTGTGTCGCGGGACGCGCATGTAGACCATGAGCGTTAGCTAAGACAATACAACGAGATGGCCAATCAGGAATCAGTTCAGCGCCAATTAACTGCGCCAAGTGGTGACTATCTTGCTCTTGGTTGAGGGTATGAACTTGTTCAGTATCAAACAAAATATCCATTAACCGTTGAAACCGTTGCATATCCAGTTGCTCATTACTGGCAATACACACCAAAGTCTTGAGCATTTCCTGCTGATGGCTTAAAACCTGTTCCGCTTTTACCAAACTTACAGCTGGGCTCAAAACATGCTGGTTAGAAGTGATCGACCAGACCCCCTCCCCTAAATGAATCATGCTGTTTAGATTTAAACCCGACAGAAAACCACACTCCACCATTTTTTGCTTTTTCAGCAGCTGTGTTGCCTGCCAAATTAAATCTTCTACATCAAGTGCGGGAACTTGGGTGGCGATTAAATTTTCATGCAATGCCAAAGATGCGGGTTGGGCTTGTAATAATGCAATAATTTGCTCTGCGGATTGAGCCTGTTTCACTTGATCAGCGACATCATTAATTAAAGCCCGCGTCAAAATTTGTAAGACTTGCAAATGCTCATCTGATTTCGCAGCAATCACTACTGCTAAATAAATTTTATTTTCACCGTCCCAAACAACTCCTTCAGGAAAGTGCGCCAGACGAATACCAGTTTTTAAAATACATTGGCGAGACTGAGGCGTCCCATGCGGAATGGCAATTCCTTGCCCTAAATATGTTGCACTTTGTTGTTCGCGCGCGGTCAAGCCATAAATATAATCAGGGGTAACCAATTGGTCTTCGACTAAGATATCGACTAGACATTGCAACGCTTGTGCCTTATCAGTGGCGTGTTGTTTCATTCGAACATGTTGTATATCTAGCGCGAGCATAAAACGTCCTTGCAAAGCAGCATAGTGAGAAGCCATGCCTTTTTTACTGGAGAAAAAATAAAAGTCGAATTCTACTCAGGATTTACACAAAAATCTGTATATTTTGATTTTATCTTGATAATCATCATTACGACGCAATTAAGAAACGACGAGATTCTCCAGAGCTCAGTGTTGCGATAGTTGGGTTTAGTTCTAATTGAACCGCTCTATCTGATTTCAGGGGGTATATTTTACTTTTTTCATCGGATCACTACGCTTCGCTACGTCTTGAGAAGCAATGCGTCTCATCTCAGAAAGTTTGGGCTCCGACAAACCCGGTACGGTTCACACCGTAAATATCCATATCTGCTCAAAGGATTGGCTATTCAGCGCAGTAATCAAGTGTGGTGTACGGATATAACGTATATCCCTATGGCAAAAGGCTTTGTTTATTTATGTGCTGTGATTGATTGGC